>DATJQV010000050.1 GCA_035505375.1 bacterium
ATGCACGGAAGCCTACGGGAAGTCGTCTCCGGACTCAGCACCGTCGACGCGATCCAACGCCGGATGACAGCTTACGTCCGTCTGCATGCACCTTTCACCTGCAATAGCCCCGATTTTCAACAGCATTGATGCCACGCTCCCGCCGCGAGACGGGAGTTGATTATTGTCAACGACGGCCCGTACCGATTGCTGGACCGGTCCGACCCCTACCGATTGCCTGACGGCCGCCGCCTGGTACGCGAGGTCTTCGTGGCACACGACCGATACCCTCTCGGCACACTCAGGAACATCGGACTGGACGTGGCGATGGGCGAGTATGCGATCCAGTGGGATGATGACGATTGGCATGGTCCCGGCAGGATCGAGCTGCAGGCCGCTCCCATCGTGAGGGAGCAGGCCGTCTGCACGTTCCTGAATCGGCAGATCCGCTACTCGATACCGTACAACAGCGCCAAAGTATTCAGCGCCACGAGAATCCACGGCACTATCATGCACCGTATTTGTGATATTCGATATGCTGCCCTGCGCCGACGCGAGGACACCGAGTTCATGTTCCAGTTCCTCTCCCACTTTGGAGCCGAGCGCGTGGCCGAAGTTGCCGTACCGCTCGATCTATGCGACCGCGTCTACATCCGCCTCCACCACGGCCGCAATACCTGGAACGCAACCCACATCATGGGATTGTCGGTTCTCCAGCCGGGTAACTGGCAGTTGGGCCGGGATGCCTGCGAACGCCTGCAAAGGGTGCTGCTCGACTACTTCGGTCTCAGCCGCAGCCCGACGCGGACGGCTCCGGCAACGGCAGCGCTGGACGCGTGCGCTGGCTGTCCATGACGCATGGCGCGCGCGGCCGGCTCTGGTTTGTCCCGGATGCCGTTGCGAGAAGAGGCGTTCTTCAGAATTCAGGGTCAGTATCGTCCGCGCTGTCGCGCGAGAAAGAGGGAGCAGATGCATATCGCCGTGTCACTGACTGGTGAAGGCTCGGGTCACGCGACCCGCATGACAGCGCTGTGCCGTGCACTGCGCGACAGACACGAGATCAGTATCTGGTGTCCGCTGCATACCAGGCGAATCATGCAGCACCGGCTGCCCGGTTGCCAATTCCACCCGCTTCCCTGGCTGCAGGCTGTTTACCGCGGCAACAGGGTTCGGCTGTTGGCAACCGCCTGGGCCAACTTCGGTCTCTTCCTCCGCACTTGCCCCACGGCAATGGCACTGGCCCGTGACCTGCAACTCCTGTCCGTCGACGCGGTGGTGTCGGACTACGACCCGTTCCTGTCGCTGGCCGGCCTGGCAGCGGGAAGGCCGGTAGTCCAGCTCAATCACCAGGGCGTCGTCGACCGCCATCCCGCGCTGCGGCTCTCCTGGTTTGTCGCCTGGCTGACAAACCGGCTGATGATGCCGCCAGCCACGGCGCGGATGGTTTCCTCGTTCTACAGCGGCGACGTGGGGCCGCTGCTGAGGCCGGAGATCACGGGACGCAGGGAGAAGCTGGCTCGCTTCGTGGTCGTGTATGCCCGCAACGGCTTCGCCGAGCACATCCTGCCCGTTCTTGGCCAGCTCCCGGAAACCGAGTTCCGGGTGTTTCCATCTGAGCGGTACGACTTTGCCGAGTCACTCGCCGCCTGCCGGGGAGTGATTGCTCCGGCCGGGCATCAGCTCATGTCCGAAGCGCTGCACCTGGGCAAGCCCGTCCTGGCCTTCCCGCAGGACAACCAATACGAACAGGAGCTGAACGCGCGGATGCTGGAACGTTCCGGCTGGGGATTGCGGGGCAGGATTCAACACGTTGCCGAGGACGTCGGCCGATTCCTGCAGTTGATTCCTTCCATCCCTCTGCACCGACCCAAGCCGAGTTTGATGTTCCGACTCCACGACAGCACCGACCAGGCCGCCACTCGCATCGAGCATGTACTGGTGACCGCCCTGGCGCGGCGGCGCCGGCGGCCGGTACGGCCCGGCCGGCGAGCCTCGTCACCGCGGGTCGCCACCTAGGGCGGCCGCCGGCGTTCTCACCTCCGTGCCGGCCGCGAAGGTCAAGTTGCGGCGCGCCGGAAGGTGGCGGAGTGTGAGGAAGCCGCCGACGATCGCACCGAGATAGAAGCTGAACAACCGCCAGAGCAGTATGTAGGGGCCAAGCAGGTATTTCGGGCATACCATCGTGAATAGCCCGGCGGCGCCGGCCTCGGCAACCCCGGTTGCACCGGGCGTCGGCACGAAGAGCGTGACCGAGCAAAGGAGCAGGTCAAGGCCCATGGTCTTGAACGCGTTGGTGCTTACGCCAAGGCCGCAGAGCAGGGTCGCGCTCATGCTGAAGACTGCCGCCATGAATACGGCGGTGAGAGCGGTTGCAGAGACCAGGTACTTCAGTTTGTCACGGCGCAGGTACGTCCTCAGCCCGGCGCCAAGTCCTTCGAGCTGGACGAACAGCCAGGCGAGAAGCCGGCGCAGGCGCGTGGGCCGCTGACTGCGTCCGAGCCGACCGGACCAGGCGGCAAGTCTATCCCGGAAAGCAATGGTCGCGAGAATCACCAGGCCAGCAAAGGCCAGCGTCAAGACGACATACATTCCGAGCGCTTTCAGGAGTCCCGTCTGGGGTCCGAGAATGGCAGCGACAAGCGGCGCGGCGGCGAACAACACGCCGTAGAAGAGCGCACCTCGTATCAGCAGCATCGCCGAGGCTCGCCCGGGATTGGCACCCCAGCCGTTCATGAAGTAGAGCTGGAGCGGCAGACCGCCGACTTGAAAGGGAGTCACCGCCGCCATGAAATAGCCGATGTAGATAACGCTGACCGAACGGCCGAGCGTGAGTGGGTGTTCCCCGGCCCGCGACAGCACCGCGAGTCGGCCGCCGTCGACCAGAGCCGCAACCAGCCAGAGTGCGGTCGTCGCCAGGAGCCAGTGCCACCTCACTCCGGCCAGGCCGGAAAGCGTCTGGCGGCCGGCAGTGAGCGCTATCACCGCGACCCCGGACGCGACGGCCAGCAGTGCAAATAGCCTCAGACCTTTTGCCATCCGGCGGCGGATGAGAATCGCGTCCGGATGAGAAGTGGGCAATGACGAAGGGGAAATGAACAATGCCAGCCGCGACTCCGAATCGGGGCTTCGGACTTCGTCATTTCCCCTTGGCACTTTGTCATTTCCCGGGCTGGCAGAGTCCTTCTCAGGATGAGGCAGGGCCGAACCGGCTGAGCAGCCGGCACGTGCCGGCTGCTCAGCGCGTTCCGTAACCAGGTGACCTACTGCGCTGCTGCGTCCGCCTGCATCAGGCCCATCTGGTTGCCCGTCGGGTCTTCGAACGAGGCGAACCAGCCCATGCCCGGCCGGGCCACACGCGGCTGAACTACCTTGCCGCCGTGCTCCTCGATCTTGCCGAGCGTCGCGTCGAGGTCAGCGATGCCGATGGTGTTTATCACGGCGCCGACCGGGTCCCCGGCGGCGAGTCCGCCGTTGATTCCCGGCCGCTGTTCGTCGCCGGTCGAGACGCGCCAGTATTCGCTATCCGTGTTCTCCGACTTCTGGAACTTCCAGTCCAGCACGGCGGAGTAGAAGTCGATTGCCTTCTGCGGCTCCTTGGCCATGATTTCGAAATGCACTACGCGCGACATGCGCTCTCCTTTCGCTGCGGTCATTCGTCTTCAGCCATCTTGGACACGCCGGGCTGTGAGCAGGAGATTCCTGCATCTGACCCGACCATGTTCATGTTACGGCACAAGAGTCAGGCCAGTATAAGCGGAGTCCTTGCGCAGAGTTCAGCTACTGCGTTCCGCCGACAGACCGGCTGTGCCGGCATTCCTCGTCGGTTCGACTAGCGACCTGCCCGGGTACGAGGTCGGGACGAGCCAGTCTTGGTTCGGCTGGTCCGTGCCGGCGACGGGCGTGGCGTTCTAGCCGTCTTGCGAGTAGTCCTCGTGGAGGTGGTTCGGCCGGCTTGAGGCCGAGGCCGGACGCGGTCGTCGGAGCAGCCTGGCAGCGACTGCTGCCGATCCTCTACGGTCTCCGGGCAGTCATTCTCGGCGGCTCCAGCCTGTAGCAGCCCGAACTGATTGCCGACCGGGTCTTCGAACGAAGCATACCAGCCCATGCCCGGCCTGGACACGCGCGGTCGGATTACTCTGCCGCCGTTCTCCTCGATCCTATCGAGCGTCGCATCAAGGTCGGCGACGCCGATGGTATTCACCACGGCACTAACCGGTTTACCGGTCGTGAGCCCGCCATTGATGCCCGGTGCTTCATCGTCACCGGTGCTGATCAACCAGTAGTCCGAGTCCGGGTTGGCCCACTTCTGAAACTTCCAATCCAGTACCTTGGAGTAGAAGTCAATTGCCCTCTCGGGCTCATAGGCCATCATCTCGAAATGCACTACGCGCGACATGCGCTCTCCTTTTGTGTTTGCATGTATTTCGGTCATCGCGAGGTCGCCGGGCTGAGGGCAGGCAATTCCTGCCCGTCCGGCTCCAAGATGATTACGGAAGAGAATCAGCTAGGTATTAGCGCAGGTTCAGCCCCGTGTTCGGGCGCCGGCAGACCCGCGGGTTCGCGATCCGCCACAGCCCAAGCGTGCAGACTTCTGTCCGCTCACGAGAGACAGAATCCTGACTGAGCGTTCATTTTCCCCAAGCAGGTTTGGTCCATCATAGCGTGGGGAGGGAAGAAGGCCTTGCTCACCCGGCAAGACAATCACGCCTCCTGTCCTTCGTAGCCAGTGCCAAAGACAGAGGAGGGGCGTCGCCCCGCTTCTCCCTGTCGCACTAATCGCACCGGCGCCCGGGGCTGATTCCATCTAGCCGGCGCAGCGGCGGCAGACGTTGAGGAAACGTCACTTGGTTACTGGGCAGGTGTACCGCGGCTTGACACAACGCTAACAGAGAGCTTATACTTACTTAACCTAGGGGTGCTATATGTTCTCATGCGTGAAATAGAGGTTAAGGTCCTCGACATCGACCGTCCGGCGGTCGAGCTGACCTTGGCCGAGCTCAGCGCCAGGCCCTCCCCGGAGGAGCGGCTCACTGCCGTCTTCTTCGACTCTCCCGATGGCCGGCTGCGTGTCGCGGGCAATCTGCTGCGACTCCGAAGAGAGGGCGATCGCGTGCTGCTTACCTTCAAGCGTCGTGTGGGCGAAGAGGGCGCAAAGGTGCGGGAGGAGATCGAGGTCGGGGTCAGTGATTTTGAGGCCTGCCGACTGCTCTTGAATGCGCTCGGGCTGGCCGAGACGGCTCACGTGGACAAGTTCCGGACTAGCTACCGGCTGGACACCGCCACCATCGCCATCGACCGCCACGTGGGCGAGCATTTGTTCATTCCGGAGTTCCTGGAAATCGAGGCCGGGAGCATCGAAGAAGTGCAGGCTGTGGCCGCCCGTCTTGGCTTCGCACCCGAAACGCTGCGGCCGTGGGGTCTGCCACAAGTCATTGAGCACTACAGAGCACGAAGCTAACCCGGCGCGTGCCGGCGTAATCGACATCGGGTCGAACTCGATCCGGCTGGTCATCGGCGAGCGGCAAGGAGAGAAGCTGCGTGTGCTTGAGTCTTTGCGGACGCCGATGCCCATCGGACAAGAGGTCTTTCGCACCAACATTGTGTCACCGGCCGCCGCCGGCCATGTCCTGGCGACGCTGGAGCGGTACCGCCGGACGCTCGCGGAGTATGACGTAAAGACACTCCGCACCGTCGCGACGACCGCGGTCCGTGAGGCGCGCAACCGGGATGTGATACTGGACTCGGTGCGGCGCAAGAGCGGGCTCGATGTCATGGTACTGACTGCGGGAGACGTGGTCTACTACTACGACGCCTACCTCTTTTTCCGCATGAGCAAGGTGCTGCCGGTGCGACAGCAGACGATCCTGACCGCCGAGCTTGGTGCCGGCACATCAGACTTCTCGGTGATGAGGCGAGGGACCGTGCTGGCCACGGTCGGACTGCCATTGGGAATGCTGCGACTTACCCGGCTCATCGAGCAGGCCGGAGCTGAGCCGTACGTGGCCGGGAACGTGCTGCGCGAATACGTTGAGACCGAGCTGGCCGGACTGCGACGCCAGTTGCCGCGCGTCGCCCTGCAGAGCATCGTCCTGTTCAGCGAGCACCTAGTTCCGTCGCTGGGCGCGGTGCTCGGGGCCGGGGGCTACGCGAGCGGACTGGCCCGGCTCAAACGGCGGCAGGCGGAGGAGCTGTGGAACCGGTGCCGGGGCCGCAGCGCCGCCGAGCTGGTCGATACCCACAAACTCGCGCCGGACGTTGCGGAAATGCTGGTTGCCACTTCGGCCACCGTCGCCGCACTGCTCACGGCCTTCGAGCTTGACGAGCTATTCGTCGTTCAGACGTCACTGGGCGAGGCGCTCTTGACTTACACGTTGTTCGAGCTCGGCCAGGCCGAACGCTACAACAAGCTGCGCCAGCAATTGTCGGTCGCTCGCGGTCTGTGCTACCGGTACGGGGCTGACTTGAAGCACGCCCGGCGCGTGGCATCCTTCGCCCGCCAGCTCTTCGGCAGCCTGGCCGGTCGGCTCGGGTTGGAACCGGAAGACCTGAACTACCTGGTGATTGCGGCGCACCTGCACGACATCGGCAAGTTTGTTTCGGCCGGCGCCCATCACAAGCACAGCGAGTACCTGATTGGCGCGCTCAACCTGTTCCGGCTTGACGCCGGGGAGGTAAGTCTCATTGCCTGCATCGCCCGGTATCACCGTCGCTCAACCCCGCACGATTCCCACCCGCTGTATGCCTCGCTGCCGCCGCCGGCGCGCATGAAAGTCCAGAAGCTCTCTGCCCTGCTGCGGGTTGCCGACGCGCTCGACCGCTCGCATACCGGTCGGGTGGAGCAGCTCACGGTGCGGGTGGTAGATGAGTGTACCATCGAGCTGCGGGTTCGCGCCGCAGCCGACCCGCTGCTAGAACGCCTGGCAGTCGAAGAAAAGAAGAACCTGCTCTGTGAGATTTCCGGCTGCGAAGTGCGGCTGATTGTCGAACGCGAACCGCAATGAACGGCGGGAGGATGAACCACGGATGCACTGTCTGACAGGGGCCTCGGGGGCCAACACGGATAGCCGGGCAGATGTCTCCGGGAAAACCATCTGTGTTCATCAGTGTCCATCTGTGGTTAGTCCGCGCGAAGGTCCGGTCCTGCGCGACCGCTACGTCAACCGTGAGTGGAGCTGGCTGGCCTTCAACGAACGGGTGCTCGAAGAGGCCGAAGACAAGAGCAATCCGCTGCTCGAACGGGTGAAGTTCGTGGCCATCTTCGCCAGCAATCTCGACGAGTTCTACATGAAGCGGGTCGCGGCGTTGTGCGAGGTAATCGATGCGGACGAGAAGAAACCGGACGGCTTCGGTTACTTCCCGGAAGAAGTCTACCGGGGCATCGAGGCGATTGCCACCCGCCTGCGTACACGCCACGTGGAGATTTTCCGCCGCCTGCTGCGCCAGGAACTGGCCGCAGCAGGGATTCGACTGCCGGAGATGTCGCAGCTCGGCGAGCGCGACCGGGCGGTCGTGCAGTCGTACTTTGATACGACCGCGTACCCGCTGGCCACGCCGATGGCGGTTGACCAGTCGCATCCATTCCCGATACTGCCGTCCAAGACCCTGAGCCTGGCGGTCCGGCTGGAACGCGCCGGTGAATCGGCGCTGGCGATACTCCCTCTGCCGGCCGGGCTGCCGCGAGTATTCAAGCTGCCCGCGTCGAGGATGGACCACCGGTTCGTGCTGCTCGAAGACATACTGCGCGCCAACCTCGAGCGTTTCTTCCGCGGCTACGAAGTCCGGGAGAGCGCGGTATTCCGCGTTATGCGCGACAGTGAGCTGAACATCGATGAAGACGAAGTCTCCGACCTCTTGGAAGCGGTGGAGGAACAGGTGCGAGGCCGGCCCCGGGCCAAGCCGGTGGCGCTGGAAATCGAGAGAACGGTATCACCCGGGTTGCTCGAACAGGTGACTGAACGCGTCGGGGTGGCGGCCGACCGGGTGAAACTGCTGGACGGCCGCATCGACCTGACGTTTCTCTACGAGCTGATTGCCAAGACCTCGCGTCCGGACCTGCAGGACCGGATGTACGACGCCGGCGCGACCGAGTATGATGATATCTTCCAGCGGATACGCGAATCCGACCTGCTCGTGCACGTACCTTACCAGTCCTACCGGCCGGTGATTGACCTCGTTGACCGCGCGGCCGACGACCCGGACGTTCTCGGCATCAAGATTACCCTGTACCGCACCTACCAGCAGTCCGCCGTGGTCCAGTCGCTGGCGCGGGCCGCGCTTAACGGCAAGCAGGTGACGGTACTGGTGGAAATCAAGGCAAGCTTCGACGAAGAACGGAACATCCGCTGGGCCCGGCAACTCGAGCATGCCGGCTGCCATGTCGTCTACGGCATCCCGCGCATGAAGATCCATGCCAAGCTCTGCCTCGTTATCCGACGCGAAGACGACGGCATCCGCCGCTACGTCCACCTCGGAACCGGCAACTACAATGAGGCAACGGCGCGGGTCTACACCGACCTGCACCTCCTGACCTGCGCCGAGCCGTTCGGCCGCGACGCCTCCGACGTCTTCAACGTCATCTCCGGCCATTCGCTCCCGCCGCGCTGGAACAAGCTGGTCGTCGCGCCCCATCATCTGCGCGACTACTTCCTGCAACTCATCGACGGAGAAGTCGAGAACCAGCGTCGGAGCGGGACCGGTTTCGTCTTCGCCAAGCTCAACGCGCTGCAGGACCGGAAGATAATCGACAAGCTCTACGAAGCTGGCGCGGCCGGGGTCAAGATGCAATTGCTCGTCCGGGGCATCTGCTGCCTGCGGCCGGGCCTGAAGGGACTGAGCGAGACGATCGAGGTCAGAAGCATCGTCGGGAGGTTCCTCGAACACTCCCGTATCTACCAGTTCGGCGGAGGCGGCGAACCGAAGTTGTTCCTTTCCTCGTCCGATTGGATGAAACGCAACATGGAGCGCCGCATTGAACTGCTATTCCCGGTGGAGCGACCGGAATTGAAACAGGAACTCCGTGCACTCCTCGATCTTTACTGGCGTGACAGCGTGAAAGCCCGTATCATGTTGCCCGATGCCACCTATCGCCGGGCCGAGCCGGCCCGACCGCCGCTCAGCGTGCAGGAAGAGCTCATCCAACGCCATGCCACATCAGCCTGACCTGCTGGTTCCGGCCGGACTGGCCGACCCGTCCGAGACCGCCTTTGCCGCGGCCGCGGTCCTGGAGCGGCTGAAGATGCTCACCAAGGAAGCCGAGGGCGTCAAGGACGGCAGCGACATCGAGTTCGTTCACCGGATGCGCGTGGCGTCGCGGCGGCTGCGCACCGCCCTGCGGGTGTTTGCCGATTGTCTGCCCCGGCGTCCGCATAAGGTTTGGACCAGACTCGTACGGCAGGTCACCCGCTCGCTCAGCCGGGCGCGCGATTTGGACGTACAGCTTGATTTCATCGCCGGCATGGACACGCGGCGGCTCAAGCCCGGGTTGCGTCCCGGGGTTCAGCGTCTGCGTCTGAGGCTTAAGCAGCAGCGGGCCGCTCTTCAGGATGAAGTCGTTCGCCGGGTGGAGAAATTCGAGTCGAGCGGCGTGGTCGAGTCGATGCAGGACCGGCTGGAGCCACTCGTGACCGAAGTCCCGGCCAGCAGCGCCCTTTGGCGCCGGGCCCGGCGGGAGATATCCACTCACCTGGACGAGCTGCTGGTATTCCTGCCCTTTGTTGACCAACCGGAGTGTCAGAGAGAACTGCACCAGATGCGCATCGCCACCAAGCATCTGCGCTACTCGTTTGAGCTCTTCCGGCCGCTGTTCGGCGACCAATTGGAGAAGACAATTGACATGACCAAGGAAATCCAGCGACTGCTCGGTGACATACACGACTACGACGTCTGGGCCGAGCTCTTGCCCGAATTTGCCCGTTCGGAGCGGACGCGCACATTGGAATACTATGGCTCGGATGCGGCTTTCCCGCGACTGGTGCCCGGGCTTGAGTACCTGCGGCGCCGAGTGTCTGCTCTACGGCGGGCGCGCTACCGTGAGTTTGCGCGTTTCTGGCACCAGACCGAGTCGGACCTGGTCTGGGAACATCTGCGTCAGACCGTGGCCGCCGGGGGCAACTGATGAAGGTCGCGCTCATCGGAGACGTCCATGCCAATCTGGCCGCGCTGGAATCGGTGCTTGCCGATGCTCATCGCCGCCGCGTCGACGCGGTCTGGAATGTCGGCGACCTCGTCGGGTACGGACCGCAGCCGGATGAGGTAGTCAGCCGCCTGCGGCGCGAAAACGCGGTGTCGATTGCCGGGAACTACGACCTGAAGGTTCTTGGTGTCGGCGAGGGCAGGAAACCCAAATCCGCCTCTCCGGAGAAGCGGCTGGCGTACCGCTGGGCATGGGAACACCTGTCGCCGGGCAATCGCACGTATCTCGAAAGCCTGGCAGAGGAGGCCCGCTTCGAGCTGGAGGGCAAGCGCATACTTCTTACCCACGGCAGCCCGGCGGACCACGACGAGTACGTGGGCGACCAGACGTCGGAGAAACGACTGGGCGGGCTGGCGGAAATTGCGGGTGCTGACATCATCATTTCCGGTCACAAGCACCGGCCGGCGAAACGCGAGCATGATGGAGTGCTGTTCGTGAACACGGGCAGCGTCGGACGACCGGACGATGGCGACCCAAGGGCATCTTACGCCATCTTCGAGGTCAAGCCGAGGCAATTCAACGTCACCCACCACCGCGTTCGGTACGAAGTGCGCAAAACGGTGGCCGAGATTCGGCGGCACAAGTTGCCCGAGATTTTCGCCCAGATGCTGCTGAAAGGGTCGAGCCTTGATGCCCTGCAGGAAGGCTACAAGAACGGCAAGCGCCGACCCTTCGACGCGGCCGCGGGCGGCGGTGACCGGCGACTCGAGGCGGTAATGGCCCTGGCCCGAGCCAGCGACTACGAAGTGGAGCACACGCACCAGGTCACCCGCCTTGCCATGATGCTCTTCAATGAGACCCAGACGGTTCACCGACTGGGGCCGCAGGAGCGCTTCTACCTTCAATGTGCCGGACTACTGCATGATATCGGTTACGTGGCCGGTTCCAAGAGCCACCACAAACAGGCTCTGAAGATTATCCTGAAGTCCGAGCTGCTGCCCTTCAAGCGGCGGGAGCGGCTCATAATCGGCTCGATAGCGCGCTACCACCGCAAGAACCTGCCGAGCATGAAGCACAGACACTTCGCGCAGCTCAGCCACGAAGACCGGCACCGGGTAAAGGTGCTCGCCGCCATCCTGAGCCTTGTGGACTCGCTCGATAGCAGCCACCGCAGCCTGGTTCATTCCCTGACCTGCACGCTCACCCCACGCAAGGCAATCGTGCACTGCGTCGTGCTCGGTTTGTATGAAGAGTGGCGCCAGCGCGTATTTGAGAAGGGGTTGCTATTCGAGCAGGTCTTCGACCGCAAGCTCGTCCTTGAATGGGAGCACAAAGTCCGGCCCGGGGCCGTGCTGGCGCAGGGCCAGCTCGAAGCCTATGAGTCCGGACCGATGGCATTGACGCGGTCCGTCCCGGTGTCGGGCAATCACACATCCGTTCCCGACCGCGTGACCCGTCGCCGCGCACAGCCAGACAGGGACCACGACGGCCAATGAGCCGCCGCGGCCTGGCCCGCCCCGGAACGGCAGCTCGATTCTCGTGATGAGTGGCGCCGGGATTGCATGACCCCAGGGTTCGATAGTCTGAGAATGCGTATCAATTCAAAGGATTGGCGCGTGGCTTCCGGCGCGAAAGTCAAACTCAGGAAGTGGCCGACCAATGTGAAACCCTTCTTTCCTTTGAAGGAACGGTACCAGGAACAACTGAGAGAATACGTTCGGGAGTTGAGTTCGCTGCAGGAACTCCATTACGCATCCCGCCGCTACGCCCTGCTGCTGATTGTCCAGGGGATGGACGCTGCCGGAAAGGATGGTACGATACGGCACATCATGTCCGGGGTCAACCCACAAGGTTGCGAGGTCTTCCGGTTCCAGCAGCCGACAGCCGAGGAACTGGACCACGATTTCCTCTGGCGCACTACCTGCCGTCTCCCGGAACGCGGCCGGATCGGCATCTTCAATCGCTCCTACTACGAGGAGGTGCTCGTTGTCCGCGTACATCCGGAGATCCTGCGCGGCCAGGGGCTCCCGGACGAGTTGCTTGACGAAAAGACAATCTGGAAGAACCGATACCGTTCCATCGTCGATCTGGAAGAGCACCTGTACCGCAACGGCACGCGTATCGTCAAGGTCTTTCTCAACCTGTCGAAGGACGAGCAGCGAAAGCGCTTCCTTGCGCGCATAAACGAGCCGGACAAGAACTGGAAATTCAGCCAGTCGGACGTTAACGAAAGGAAATACTGGAAGCACTACATGAAAGCCTACGAGGCCTGTCTGAGTGCGACCAGTACCGACCACGCACCCTGGTACATCGTGCCCGCTGATGACAAAGAGAATGCCCGGTTGATTGTCTCCAGGATTGTCCTCGATGCGCTTGGCGAACTCAAGATGGCGTATCCCAAGGTCACCGCGGAGCGTCGCCGGGAACTCGAATCCATCCGCAAGCTGCTCGCGAGACAGAACCAGCAGCGATAGACAATTGCGGCAAGCGGTCCGAGACGACAGTCCCAAGGTCTGCCGCGGTCACGCCCCATCAGCGATGAACCGGGAAGAGACCGCAGACAATAGCGAGCTGCAATACCAACAGGTAAGGAGTCAGCAATATGGCAAAGGCAAAGCCGAAGGACATCAAGTGGCTGCCCGACGTGGAAGAGCACGATTATCCTGCCGCCGAATCCTATCTCAGCCTCATCTACAGCCGGGGGGATCGGGTCGCCAAGATGGTGGCCGAGTTCAAGCATGCACCGGTCGTGCAGTTCAAGGCCAAGGACATCTTCAGGGCGTCCCAACTCTCATTGCTGGGCGTGAGCAATTCGCACGTCGAGAAGGACCGGAAGAAGATCCGAAAGGGGCAAGGGCTTTCACCCCTGCTTCTCGTCAGAGATGAGCAGAACGGCAAGGTGGTGATTGCGGACGGCTACCACCGGCTGTGTGCCAGCTATGAGTGCAACGAGGACGAATGGATCCGGTGCAAGATCATATGAGTGTACGGGGATTGTGGTGAAGAACCAAGCCTCCGACGAAGCGAAGCTGCATTCCACCTGATTGTCGGTTCCGACACCACCCGGCTCGAAGGAACCACCGTCTACTCGTCGGGCACCGGCCACGCCTACGGCCCGTCCGCAGAACCAGCTGCTGTCCATTCGAGGCAGGGACAACGCGGGTGCAATCAGCCGAACTGAGTATCCTTTAGGAGGTGTCCGTGAAAGCAATCGTATGCACGAGATATGGACCACCGGAGGGTCTTGAGCTGAGAGAAGTGGTCAAGCCCAGCCTCGGTGACAACGATGTCCTGGTGGAAGTCCAAGCGTCATCCGTGAACTACAACAACCTGGGTCACGTCAGAGGAACGCCACTGATGGCCCGGTTCTGGACCGGCCTGGTGAAACCGAAGTACCGGATTCCCGGCAACGACGTGGCGGGGGAGGTCGAAGCGGTGGGCACGAACGTCACACAGTTCCAGGTCGGCGACGAAGTCTATGGCAGCGCGCACGCGTCCGGCTACGGTGCCTTTGCCGAGTACGTGGTGGTTGCGGAAGGCGCGCTGGCCTTGAAACCTGCCAACGTTTCGTTCGCGGCCGCCGCGGCAGTGCCGGAAGCCGGGCTTGTTGCCCTGCAGGCCCTGCGTGACCACGGCAAGGTCAGGTCCGGCAACAAGGTCCTGATTTATGGCGCCTCGGGCGGTGTGGGGACGTTCGCGGTGCAAATCGCCAAGGCGTACGGGGCCGAGGTAACCGGCCTCTGCAGCACTGAGAACCTGGGCCTGGTGCTTTCGCTGGGAGCTGACCATCTGATTGACTACACGCGCGAGGACTTCACATGGAGCGGTACGAGCTATGACCTCATTCTAGCCACTGGCGGGTATCGCCGGATTCTCGACTACAAGCGGGCGCTTGCTCCGCAGGGCCGATATATCTGCAGCGGCGCTGCAATGAGCGGTCCCAAGGCGCTGGCGCAGGTGTTTGAGGCGATGCTGCTCGGACCGCTCGTGTCGGAGAAGAACGGACGGAAGTTGTCCACCATGCTCGTCTTACCGAATCATAAGGACCTCATGGTCATGAAAGAGCTGGTCGAGGCAGGCAAGGTAGCGCCCGTAGTCGACCGCGTCTATCCGTTGGCAGAGACTGCTGCGGCCCTGCAGTACTACAGATGGGGACACTCGCGTGGCAAGGTAATCATCGCAATCGAGCCGGGCACCGGAGTTGCGGCATGACCTTGATCATCTACTACTCGAAGTACGGTTCAACCCGAGACTATGCCGAATGGCTGGCCGAAGCTACGGGAGCCAAGCTCATGCCGCTGGCTGAGGCCAAGAAACTGGACATTGCCGCCTACGACACAATTGCCTTCGGCTGCCCGTTCTACATGTTCCGGTTGAAGATAGCCGGGTTCGTGAAGTCCCGAGCCGGACAACTGAAGGGAAAGCGGGTGGCGTTTTTCGCAGTGGGCGGCGCTGAGCCGGACAACCCGCAAGACCGTTCCGGCTATGAGAATGCCCTGCCCGAGGAGATCCGTGCCGGAATGAGGTTCTTCTACCTTCGTGGCCGGATGGTGGTCGCCCGGATGGGTTTCTTCGACCGAACCATGATGCGGATGGCCAAGACCGCCGACTACGACTACACCGACCGGTCCACCATCGCTCCCCTGGTCGAATTCCTGAAAGGCCAGTGAGAGCGGTCATGGACTGCACCTGTCCGGTGGGGTAGATTATCAAGGCCTGCCGCCGCGTCCGGCAGTGATATAAGACAGAGACCGCATTGACGACGATTGAAGTGGAGGCATGAATTGAGTAGTGTCGTGTTGGCAATATCCGGTTCGCTCCGGAAGCCGTCGTTTACCGAGAAGATGCTCGACCTCTGCATCGAAGGGATGGGCGACGGGCTGGAAGTCCACAAATTCTATCCGCACAAGATGAACATCAAGCCCTGCGACAGTTGCTATTCGTGCTGGGGGCACAAACGCCCCGGCGTGTGCGCCAAGCAGGACGATTTCGAGCAGATTCTTGATGTGTATAAGCGGGCCGACTACTTCCTGCTGGCCGCCCCGCTATACGTCTTCGACTTCCCGGCCACGGTCAAGAACGTAATCGACCGGTTCTTCATAGTGCTCGAGCCGGCACAGATTGCGACCGCGTCAGGCGCGACCACGCATCCCAAGCGCTTCGGCCTCCACCCCAAGACTGTGCTTATCTCATCCTGTGGATTCCCGGAAATAGAGAACTTCGACGTGCTGCGTCGGCACTTCCGGACAATCTGCGAGCACACGGATTGGCAGCATTCCGGCGAGTTGCTGATATCCGCGGCCGGAGCGGCCGGCGCGCCCAGGGTATACGACGAGAAGTATGAACTGTTGCGGCGGGCCGGTGCGGAGCTCGTCAAGGGCACAGTATCCGACGCTACCGCCGCCGCTATATCCGCGCTGGTAGTGAAACCCGAATACTACCGACAGATAACCACGCTGAGTTTCGAGGGCGGGTTGATCAACCAGGCCAAGATTGCCGGCATAATGATGAAGGCGATGCGCGACCGCCCCGCCGCAGCACAGCAAGCCGGCGCGGATGTTCAGCCCGATCAGTAGAAACCGCCCGTTTCTTCTGACGGCCTTGGTCTCCGACGATGCTGCGGAAGTCTGTCGACGTCATCGAAAATGGAGGTAGCAATATGAAGGAGATAGAGACACTCTGCAAACTCAGAAAGAAGAAGCACCACTACCCGGGCATGAGGGAGGATATCGTGGAGACCGTGAAGCATCCCAAGTACATTTGCGAAAAGTGTCTGCGGGTAGCCTCAAAGGAGGAACTGCTGTGTTCGCCGTGCGCGATAGACAAGTGGCGGCCCTGACGACTGCCTGCAAGGAGGACGTGAAGGACCGACATCGTCGCTCGCGGCGCGATTCTAGCCGCACTGCTGTTGCTGCTGCCGCACAGGATAAGAAGATGGATACGCAGGCGCATATCCAAGGTACGGTCACCAACTTCGCCAATGAACCGCTGGCCGGCGCCGAGGTCCTACTCAAGCGCGATGACTTCAGCGACGCCGCGCGCGCCGTTGCCGATTCGCAGGGTAGGTACTCACTGCTGGTTCCGGCCGGGCGCTACATCGCACTGTGCGCGGTTCGGAACTACCAGGTTGAGAACCTAGAGTACTGGGCATGGGACATTCCGGCGCAGGGCGATCTGACGATTGACTGCCGTGTGGACGGCCTCGAATTGTACGGCATTCACGCGTGGCGGCCCAGCGGGGCTTTGCCTTCGTATCTTGTCTATGTAAGGCCGATGAGCCTTCAGAGATGCGGCAAGCTTATCCAGGAGCATGGCCCGGATGCCCTTGATTCGCTTCCGGTGGTCGCCATCAGCCCTGAACTCACCGTTCAGGAAATTATCGCGGAGGTAGACGGCCAAACGGTTCCAGTGTTTGCTGTCAGCCGGGTATCAGAATCGGCCGGGCCGGGGCGGACGATGCCGGGCTGGCTCATCCAGGTCGGTTTGCCTGCGAGCACCGGAACCGCCAGTCCGTCGCGGCTGTCACTGGAGCTAACTGACCGCGAGACCGGCGAGCACGGAGCCGGTTGCGTGTTCCTGCCGTGACTGCGGCGCACCACGGAATTCGGGCAGGCAAAGGAGACAGCAGTGAATGCTAGGGTAGAAGGCACCATCGCGATTGTCGCCGCATTGCTTGTCCTCTTCAGTGCCATGTGGGACCCGCGCATCTCCGTGGTAGTCTCCGTGGTTGCACTGGCGGCGCTCGGCGTCTACCGACTCGTGCGGAAGGACAAATAGCGGGTCTCGTCCGGCCACAGATGAAGTAGCCTGTCGGACAAATGGAGGAGACGCGGAATACCAGACGGGAGCAGTTGCATCCGCGTCAAGAGGGGAGCCTGACCATTGGGTATTCCATGCTCACGGCAGATCAGTGTGACTCAGCACGCGATTCTCGACCCGCGGCTGGCGTGCCCGCTGCCGTTGCAACGGACCAGCGATTGACGATTGACGGACTACGATTGTGAAGAACGCCTTGATTGTCTACGGTTCCTACGCCGGCTCGACGGCGGAGATTGCGGATTTCATGAAGACTGCGCTGCGCCGGGCCGGCGTCACGGCCTACACGATTCCGGCCTCGGGTCTGGTCGTGGACCTTTCGCCGTACGACCTTGTGGTTATCGGTTCCGCAATACACGGCGCGCGGCCGCATAGGAAGGTCGGGGAGTTCATCGCCGCCAACCGCGCCGAGTTGAGCCGTAAGAAGGTGGCGGTCTTTGCCGCCTGCATTACCATCACATCCGTGAAGGAGGACAAGCGGAAGACGGCGCATAAGTACCCAGAATTGGTCGCGCACGGGCTTTCATCCATCAGCACAGCCGTGTTTGCGGGCAAGGCGTCGCCGTCCGGCTGGTTCGGCAACCTCATGGGCAAGCTGATGCTCGGCATCACGCCGGGCGACTACCGGGACCGGAAGAAGATAGAGGACTGGGTGGTTTCTCTGACCAGGGCGGAAGAGCAACGTTGAGGCCATTCTTGGAAGGCGACTGATGCCCGCAAGAATCCTGTTCGCATGCGTCGGCAATTCGTGCCGGAGCCAGATGGTTGAGGCATCTTGCCACGATTTCGCTGAGGACGTCGAGTGCGCATCGGCCGGCAGAGGCGGTTCAGCCCGACGCGATGGCCGTGATGCGGGAGGTCGGAATCGACATCTCTGGGGCCCGACCCAAGGGTCTCGAGGATTTGCCTGACCTCAAGTACGATTACCTCGTGACCATGGGCTGCGAGGTCGACTTCCCCTTCCTGCCGGGCGCAAGTGGTGCAATGGGAGATTCCCGACCCCTCCGGCAAGGGCATCGTGGAGTTCCGTCGTGTGTGGGACATCATCAAGGCTGAGGTGAAGAAACTGCTGTCCGACCTCCAATAACACAATCCTGACCGGATGCTTATGCTGGCTTGACAATGGCGTACCAGAATGACAGTGAAGCAAACGAGGTGCTTTCTCTCCAGCAGGACTCACCATCCTGTTTCTGGTTGCCTCCCGGCAGGGGAGGGCCGTACGTACCCCCTCCCCTGCCCTCCCTGACCTGATGGCGCGTCCCGTCAACTTGACATCCGTTTACGAATGTAGCCGCAACCGCACCTGATCCGGCTACGAGGGGCGCTGGACTCGGCAGCCAGCAGGGAGTTCCCAAGGAGACCTGTGATTTAGCGAGGCACCAAGAGTCGGCCTATGAGAGGTGGCCAGGCATGAACGGAATTGTCGGAGACGCAGTGCTCCGAGAGAACCGGATCCGCTTGAGGAATCCAACCGGTAGAATGTATGTTCTCACGCCACTCAAGGACGGAGGGGAGGCGTGGTTCAAAGCGCCGACGGTAGCGAGGTGGGACCGAATTCCCTTTACCGTATTCCATACACCACGAGGCACCGTGACGCGGGAGGGCATCAGACAAGCGACATGCCGCCTGCAAGTCAGGATGGGGCCGGCCACGCAGTGCCGGTCCCAGGGGCCGACACGCGGACGGCGTTTCCCCGATGAGTAACCGACTAGGTCTGCCCCTCACCTGACGTAGTCCTGACCCGGAGTTCATCCGGAGTCAACACTCAGACGCTAGAGTGTCGGTGGAGGTTCAATGAGTGAATCGAAACCGACCGTACTGTTCCTCTGCACCACAAACACCTGCCGCAGCCAGATCGCTGAGGCGCTGCTCAGGCACCTCGCCAGAGACCGGTTTATAGCAGTTAGCGCCGGCCTGGCACCGGGTGAGGTAGTCCTTCCGCTTGCCCTGCAGGTGCTGCACGAGAGAGACATCGATACGACCGGGCTCCGGCCGAAGCACATTTGTGAGTTCCTCGGTATCGTACGCATCCGCACAGCCATCACCGTCTGCGCTCGCGTGGCCGAGGCCTGCCCTGAGGCCTGGCCGGGCGCTCTGGAGCAGATCTTCTGGCCGATTGACAACCCGGTTGTTGTCGAAGGAACCGGCGACCAGCGGCTCGACGCGTTCCGCCGCACGCGCGACACCATCGAATCGAAGCTGCGCGACTGGTTGGCCGTTCAAGACCAGCCCCAAAGCCCGGCGACCGCGACGCGGGACTTGCTCTTGTTGTCCGACATCGAATAACACAATCCTGACCGGTCGCTCATACGGGCCTGACATCGAGTGCGTAGGATGTTGAGACTCGAAGAAGAAGAAGCCTTACTTCACGGACATCGAGTCCTACCGGATCCCGACGGGGCAGCAGGGCAGGGAGGGGCGCGCGTTCGCGCCCTCCCTGCCCTCCCTGGCCCTGGGTGGCGTGCTCGGCAGGCAATGCGGCAACAAAGGAGAAAGCCATGATAGGAGATGACAACAATCAGAACTGTGGGGCAGAAACTCGGGGGCGTTACTGGGACAATGAACGTTGGCACAGGCATCACCACAAACACCATAGAGAATGGCATGGCGGACCAATGACTGGGTCGGTCTGGGCCATCGGCTGGCTGTTCAGCATAGGTTACCTGCACATGCCTTTCTTCTGGAGGGCCGTGCTCGCCCTTTTCATCTGGCCGTACTACCTCGGAAGAGCGCTGATTCACTAAGCCCGGCCAGACATCGGACCATGGGCGTTCCCGGGTTCCTCCGTTCGGCCTGCAGGATTTGGCTACGTTTGCACATTACCGTCCGATTTCACACCAAGCCATGGGGCGAATACATGCAAAGGAGAGTCACTAATGGCTGATTACCACTACTATGCTGCTCGTCTGGAAATCGAATATGCGCAGAAACTGAACAGGCTAACCACCTTCTTCCGACTTGTCTGTATCATTCCCATCGCCATCGTCCTTGGCCTCATCTCGCAGACCGGTCAGATGGCCAACACCGCGACGATCCTCAATCAGGCCGGCGAGATCGTGAAGAAAACTTGGGACACCGCTGGCGGTTTGGTGAGCGGTCTCGCCGCAGCCACGGCCCTGTTGATCTTCTTTCGGCAGAGCTATCCTCGCTGGTGGTTCGAGTTTGCACGTGAACTGACCCGCTTCCAGTACAGAGTGTGGGCCTACCTGCTGCTTCTGACCGACCGGTATCCGTCGACCGTCGAAGACCAGTCCGTCCACATCGAGGTCGACTACCCCGACGTGCGAAATGACCTCAACCGGTGGATGCCCCTAGTCAAATGGTTCCTTGCGATTCCGCACTACGTCGTCCTGGCGTTCCTCGGCATTGGCGCGTGCCTTGCAGCGGGTGTTGCCTGGTTCGCCATTCTCTTCACGGGTCAGTATCCCAGAGGCCTCTTCGACTTCGTCGTCGGAGTAGGTCGCTGGGGCCTACGAGTTTCTGCCTACGCATTTCTGCTTGTGACTGACCGCTATCCGCCATTCAGCTTGGGCTAGGGCCCGCGGACGGCCGGAACCAGGTGAACCGGGAACTGGACCCGACGAGTTCCGCTTGATGTTGGCAAACGGACGGTGACCAGTGCGTATGCTCATGAGGAGTTGGCAGAGGTAGGAAATGACCAAGTGGCAATGACCAATTCCCAATCAATTCCGGATGGACGGAAATGACCAATTCAGGGCTGCGAAAGGCAGCGCTCGCGGAGGAGAAATCAATGGATATGAGATGGTCAACGAAGTCAATGACTCCGCCGACCTGGACGGGCACCGCATTTTCCCTCACCCGCCTGATCGCGGTCGCAGTCGCGGCACTCTGGATGGCGGTCGCGCCTCAAGTGACCTGGGCCGCCGGGGTCGAGCGGCCTTGGTTTGAGCCGCACTCGCTGTCGCCTCAACTTCTGCCCCCGCCGCCAACGGAGGGGAGCGAGGCCTGGAAGGCGCAGATCGAATTGGTAGTTGCGGGGCAGATCTCTCTCTCGCCGGCCGAGATTTCGGCGATCCGGAACGAACAGAAATTCCGAGTGGAGTTGATGACGGATACGCTTGGCACTTCGTTCGACCGCGAACGGCTGCCGAAGACCTCCGCTCTTCTCGATCGCATCGAGCGTACGTCGGAAGTGGTGGTCGATACGGCCAAGAAGTACTGGCATACGCGGAGGCCCTATCTTGCTAATCCTCGTGTAAGGCTCCTGGTGGATTCAACAACCAGCGACGCTTATCCCAGCGGGCATACTTCCGAGGCGCGCGTACTGGCCGAAGTGCTCGGCCTGCTCTTTCCCGACAAGCTTGCCGCTTTGCGTGCACGCGCGGAGGAGATCGCGCGCCACCGGGTGGAAGCCGGCGTCCACTATCCGGTCGATCTCGAAGGCGGGCGTCTGCTCGCCATGCTGGAGGTCGGGGCATTGACGGCAAGCAGCGGTTTTCAGGCCGACCTGATCGCAGCGCGAGAAGAAATCCTCAAGCTAAGGAATTGAACACAGCTCGGGTACGTGAGATGCCTCCCGGTTTTCGTCAGAGCCGTCACCTGGTCTCCGGGCGAAGCGTTGGCAGAGAGGGTTCATCTCCCGTACTCCCCGGTCCGTCAGTACACAGAAAGCGCCATCCTGATGTAGTCCTTATACTGGCTTTGCACCGCGGCGTTACGATAACGCGGAAGGATGGTGACACGGTTCCTATGTCGCCTAGCTGAAAGCCTCTCTGCCTTACCAGGCACAAAAGGGCAGGAGAGTAGCGTTACGCCATACGCTCTCTCCTGCCCTGCCTCTAACGAGCGGGGAACATGTTCCTGACCGGCTGACTCTGCGCAATTCGAGCTTCTTCTTGACCCCGGAGACTCTGGTTCCGAACGCCACTGGTGGGCACTCTCCGGCCGGGACCCGGCTTCCGCTGGTAAGTTCCGTGATGGTGACGGGCAACTCAGCGTGCTATGAACGCTGGGCACGAGTCGTTCTTCGCTGCTTCGTGGAACTCCGTTCCCGGTTTCGCCCATGCCGTTCCCCTTGACTCCTCCCCACAGGTAAGCAGACTTTGAGTGCAGTCTCGCGGGAAGGCCCGGCGGGACGCCCGCACTTGGCACCTACGTATCTAAGTACTGTGAGCAGATTTGTCACCCGCGAGCCGAGAAAGGACTGCTGATTCATGACGGAACTGACTCTGGAACAGCTGAAGCCCAGCCGGTCTATCTACGAGCTGCTCTCGGTATGGATGCGTCGGCGGAGAAGAGACGCGTTCGGCCGGAAATCACGCAGCAGAATTCTAACCGGTTGCTTATACGGGCTTCACGCAGGGGTGCTAGCATCACATGACTGGGACGGAAGCTAGACCAGTCTGTAACGCATCGTTCTCTTACTCCAATGGTTCGCCCAAGGGCAGGAGAGGGCCTCCGTTTCGCCTCCACCCTCTCCTGCCATCCCAGTTCAGATGAAGATCCATGGACAGGCAGCCGATTTGATGCCGGTGGCAAGGCGCGGCGCGGCCGGTGGCCGCGAGTGATCAGTTTCCAGGTTCCAGTCACCAGTTTGTGAAGTCGGCCAACGATGAACGTTGTATGAGTCGACCGATCCAACGTGGCTGGTCGAGACGATGATGACGGCCGACAGCTTGCGGCTGGCGGCCAGCCGCCTCGGCGAGCCGAGATGAGCACCGTGTCCCCGAAATCACTCACATACGTGGCGTTCTTGCGTGGAGTGAACGTCGGCGGACACAAACCTGTCAAGATGGCTGAGCTCGAAGCGACGTTCGCCGGACTCGGACTGAAGAACGTGCGGACCGTGCTCGCCAGCGGCAACGTGCTGTTCGAGGCGCCGTCGTCGAGCCGCAAGAGACTGGTGGCGCGAATCACGGCAGGACTCAAGCGAGCGTTCGGGTTCGACGCGACGGTGGTCCTGCGCACGCTTGAGGAGATCGGACGGCTACTCGACTCCAATCCATTCGGAGATGCGAGTTTCCCTGCCCGCGCGCAGCTCTACATCACGTTCCTCGCCGAAGGCGCTCCTGCCGAGGTCGTGCAGCCGGACCGGTCACCGAGAGGGAACATCCGCATGGTCCGTGTATCGGCCGGTGAGATTGCGAGCGTCGTGGTGCTCTCCCACGGCCATGGCACGACCGATCTGATGAAGACGCTCGACCGGCAGTTTGGCCGAATGGCAACGACACGCAACTGGAACACGGTCAAGAGGATTCAGAGCGCGCATGGTAGGCGGGAACGCTGGCCGAAGTGAGGCGCACCATGGACTGTCACGCCGCCTGATGACGGCCGCCACGCGCGGCGGGATCGGATGGTGAGTTTGGCCGAGCGGGTGAGCGCTTGACTTCGCGCCGCCGAACCATAGGATAGCGCCGTGCAACTTGAGAACTGCCCGGCCAGGTTGAAAGGAGCACGTTGATGCTGAATCATCCGAAGCTGACTGAGCAGCGCATCCGCCGGTTTCTGAAGGAACACAGCCGAGATTTCTACGCGGCTAAGGTTCCACTGGCGGCATCGTTCACCCACGATGCCGACCCGATTCCTTTCGCTGAGCTCGGGCAGCGGCAGTGGCGGCCGATTGCAGTCGGTAGCCGCTGGGGCGGGAACTGGGAATCGGCGTGGTTCCGGTTCTCCGGTGAGATACCGGCGGAATGGGGTCAGAAACCACAGATAGACACCCAATCGCCAATCGCCATTCGCCAATCGCCATTCGCCGAGGTCTGGGGCCTGATTGACACGGGCAGCGAAGCTTGTGTGTTTGACGCGCAGGGACAACCGGTGTGCGGCCTGACCTCGGGCGATGGACTGGAGCGCAAAGCCCTGGTGCCAACAAGAGCGAATAGTGAGGAGGGAGGAGAGAGGAGAGAGGAGGGAAGACAAGTTGAGTTCCTGGTGGAGGCTGCCGCCAATCATCTGTTCGGCCACATGCCTGACTGCCTTCTAAAGGAGGCCTGTCTGGTGCTGCTCCGGCGTGATGTCTGGGACTTCTATCACGATTTCTATTTCCTGAACGGGCTGGCGACCGCTCTGCCTGAGGATCATCCGCGCCGGGCCCGAATCCGCTACTCGCTGAACGAGGCGGTGAACCGCTACGGGGCCGGGAGCCGGTCTGAGGTGGCGGCGGCACGGGCCGCTTTGGCCGTCCCGTTGGCAAAGCGCGCCAATGCCTCGGCGCAACAGGTGAGCGCAATCGGGCACGCGCACATCGACGTGGCTTGGCTCTGGCCCCTGCGCGAGACCGTGCGCAAGACGGGGCGGACCTTTTCTTCGGCGCTGCGCTACATGGAGGAGTATCCGGAATACAAGTTCGGCGCCAGCCAGGCCCAGCTCTATGCATTCACCAAGGAGCACTATCCGGGCCTGTATGAACGGGTCAAGGCTGCGGTGAAGTCCGGGCGCTGGGAGGTTCAGGGCGGTATGTGGGTTGAGGCCGACTGCAACATCCCGAGCGGCGAGTCGCTGGTTCGCCAACTGCTGCATGGAAAACGATTCTTCCAGTCCGAGTTCGGCGTCGACGTGGAGAATCTCTGGCTGCCGGACGTGTTCGGCTACTCGGCGACGCTGCCCCAGATTCTCAAGCTGGCCGGGGTGAAGTACTTCACGACCCAGAAGCTCTCGTGGAACCAGTTCAACCGCTTCCCGCATAACACCTTCCGGTGGGAGGGGATTGACGGTACGAGCGTCTTCACCCATTTCCCGCCGAGCGATACCTACTGCGGCGACTTTGAGCCGAAGGAGTTGATCAAGTCCGTTCAGAATTTCACCGAGAAGGACCGGGCCGACCGCTGGCTCTACCTGTTCGGGTTCGGCGACGGCGGCGGCGGACCGTCGCGGCACCAGTTGGAGCTGGCCGCGCGGACTCGGGACTGCGAGGAGTTGCCGCGCGTAACCCAGGAGTTCGCTTCCGACTTCTTCCCGAAGGCCGAAGCTGGGATTGCCGATCTGCCGGTCTGGCGCGGCGAGCTATATTTCGAGCTGCACCGGGGCACGTTGACATCGCAGGCGCGGAACAAGCGGTCCAATCGCCGGGCCGAGTTGCTGCTGCGTGAGGCCGAATACCTGCTGGCGGTAACCGGCTTGGCACACGATTCCAATTTCCCTCACCCTCGCCCTCTCCCAGAGGGAGAGGGAAGGGGTGAGGGTGGAATGGACCTGGGTCATGTCCCGTCGCCGGTCATGTCCCGCGCTCAGTACCCGCGCGAGGAACTGGACCGCATCTGGAAGCTGGTGCTCACGAATCAGTTCCACGACATCATTCCGGGCTCGTCCATCGGCTGGGTCTATCGCGACAGCGCCCGGGACTATGCCGAGATTGTCAGCTTTGCAGAAAAGGCGATTGCCCGTGGCGAGGCCGAGCTTGCTTTGCAGGCGACGACGCGCGGGAACGGCCGGCCGGTAGTCGTCGCCAACAGCCTATCGTGGCAGCGGAGCGACGTCGTGACCATACCGCTTGAGGCGGGGGAGAGTGAGGTCGCGGTTAAGGACTCGGATGGCAATGCCATGCCGGTTCAGGTTGAGGATGGGAAGGTGTTGGTGAAGGCGACCGCACCCTCGATGGGCCACTGCGTGTTATTCGTCACGCCGGTGGCCGGTCGGGTACAGGCACCAGTTTCCTCGGCGGAAACTGGAGCCAGTCCCCTCGAAGTAACCGAGAACCTGCTGGAGAATGAGCAGCTCAGGGCAGAGTTCGACCAGCACGGGCACTTGGTCCGGATCTATGACAAGGTCGAGGAGCGGGAGGTAATCCCGGCGGGCGAGCGGGCAAACGTGCTTGCCCTTTACGAGGATGTTCCGGCGGCATGGGAAGCATGGGACGTTGACGTCTTCTACGAAGAGAAGCCGCCGGTCGAGGCGGAGCTCTTGTCGGCGCGCGTCGGCGAAAAGGGACCGGTGCGAGCGTCGCTCGTGCAGGAATGGCGCATCAGCGAGAAGTCGAAGCTGGTGCAGGAAGTCCGCCTCGCGCGTGACAGCCGGCGCCTGGAATTCATGACCCGGGTCGACTGGCACGAAGAGCGCAAGATGCTGCGGACGTCATTCCCCGTGACCGTGCATGCCGCACAGGCGACATTCGAGATTCAGTACGGCCACGTCCAGCGTCCGACGCACCGGAACACATCGTGGGATGAGGCCCGGTTCGAGGTGGTGGCTCACAAGTGGGCCGACCTGTCCGGGCCGGACTACGGCGTAGCCCTGCTCAACGACTGCAAGTACGGGCACAAGGTTCTGGGCAACGTGCTGGACCTGAACCTGCTGCGCTCACCCAAGAGCCCGGACCCGGAGGCGGACTTGGGAGAGCATGAGTTCACGTACGCGCTCTTCCCGCATCGAGGGGATTTCCGGCGGGGCTGGGTTATTGGGGAAGCCTATTCCCTCAACGTGCCGCTGCGGTCGATTGCCAGCGGGCAACACGACGGACCGCTGCCCGCGAAGATGAGCCGGTTCGAGACGAGCTTACCCAACGTGATTATCGAGGTGGTCAAGCGGGCCGAGGACGACGACTCGCTCGTGCTCCGGCTGTATGAGGCGTTCGGCCAGCCGGCTAGGACAGCGCTGACCCTGCGCATGCCGTTCAGCCGGGCATTCGTTACCGACCTGCTGGAACACAACGTCGAAGAACTGACGGTCACCGGCGGCAGGCTCGAACTCGCGTTCCGGCCCTTCGAGATCAAGACCATCCGCCTCATGCCGGCTGACAGCACTCGCAGGATGGACCAATCAATACAGCACTGAATGGAGGAATTATGCCCCGCGTTATACACTTCGACCTGATGTCCGAACAGCCGGAGAAGCTGGTTGAGTTCTGCACCAACGCCTTCGGCTGGAACGCAGTGAAATGGGATGGCCCGATGGAGTACTGGCTGGTGGGAACTGGCGACCGGTCAAAGCCCGGTATCGACGGCGGCATCGGACGCGGTAAGCCTGTGGACCAGGTCGTGCTTACCCTCGACGCTACTGACCTCGACGCGGCTATCGCCAGGGCGGTAGCGGCCGGCGCGAAGCTCGTGCAGCCCCGTGGCCCGATTCCCGGAATAGGATGGTACGCCGCAGTCCAAGCTCCGGACGGGAACATGTTTGGTCTGATGCAGGACGACCCGTCGGCCAAGTAGGCCAGACTGGTACTGACGTTCGCCTAAGTAATGGGCAGCCTGCGTCACCCTCACCCTTCCCTCCCCCTCAAGGGGGAGGGAACAAAAGGGACGGGGTTGAGAGTTGCGTTGTTTATGCGGACGTCAGTGGTGCGGGTGAGAGAGTGATGCCTACCGACAGCATACGAGTTTGCAGATCGGCGGAAACGGCGGCCGGACGCGGCCGCGATGGAGGTAGTACAATGAGAAGATGTGTCGCGGTCGGCTTCCTGGTCCTGGTGGTGCTCTGCGGAAACGCCGGTGCGGTAGAGTTTGGGGCCGACCTCGGCACCCGAGCCGCGACTCTCTGGCCCGCTGGTTACTATGGCTATCCCGGCGCAGTGCGAGGCGGGGCTTTTGACCTGTTGGCAGATGTTCCGTTGTCCAAGGTGTTCAGCGTCAATTTCCGGCCCGGCGGATTCACGAGCACCGACAAGTGGAAGGCCGATGACGGCACGACCCCGGCGGTGAACTTGTTCGCGCTCGACGCACGGGTCGCGCTCTTCGCTTCCGTGCCGATAGTGAAGGATGCGGTGACCGCCTATGCCGGCGTCGGGGCCACATTCGACTGGGTCCGCTACTGGAACGTCAACGTCACCGACCTGCCCTTCCAGAGGGTTGTGCGGACCGGCGTCACCGTTGGTGTTCCGGCCGGGCTGAAGCTCCGCCTGTCGCGGTGCATCACGGCCTGCCTCGAGATGGAGGTCCCGGATCAGGGCTGGTATCACGACGTCATAGAGGAGAACTCGGCAGCGGAACGGAAGCTGGACTGGTCGCAGTACGGCAGCGTGGAGCCGAGCGTCTGCGCGGCCGTCTACCTTGCGCATTAACCTACCGTGAGCAGCGGACGGTTCTTCGAGAGGGAGTCCGCTCTTCCCGGACGCCAAGCCGCGACGGTCTCCGGCAGTCCGGAGTCGCCGTGAATCAGTCGTACGCTCGACACTTGAACTACACCTCAGTGAACGAGGACTGGCGGACCGAGGTCGAGGGGCTGAAACTGCGACCGGGCGACCGCGTATTATGCCCGACAGGGAGCGGT
This sequence comes from bacterium, assembly GCA_035505375.1. Lineage (NCBI taxonomy): Bacteria > bacterium. Next base: position 28,094 of record DATJQV010000050.1, read on the forward strand.
GTCCGGCCGCTCGCGCTTCTGGCGGCCGAGGATGTTCGCCTCACGGCGATTGATTTCGCCCCTGCCCAGAACCACTTGCTACGGCTGCTCATCGCGGCGCTGCAGGAGCTTTCGGTAGAAGACGCGATGGGCTTTGTCGGTCTCCACGACCGCCCGGCGGCAGAACGGCTCAACCGTCTCGTCTGCCTGCATCTGCCTGAGGCCACGCGGGCCTTTTGGACCGCCCACCGGAAGAAGATCGCCCGGGGTGTGCTCTACCAGGGCCGCTTCGAGCAGCGCTTCCAGCAGCAGGCGCGCATGATTCGCCGATTTCGCGGCAAGACAGTCCAGGAGCTTTTTGCTTTTGACGATATCGAACGCCAGCGGGCGTTCGTCCAGACGAAGTGGGATACGCGGACATGGCGGAGTGTCTCCCGGCTGGCGCTGAATCCGTTGGTCCTTCGGTTGACCGGCGCCGACCCGGCCTATTACACCAATACTGCCGAGCCCCCGCGAGTCATGCTCTATCGCACGATGCTGGCCGGCCTGAACCGCCATGTGGCCAAGGACAACTTCATGCTTTCGCTGGCTCTTACCGGCCGCCTGCCGGAGAGCGACCTGCCGCCCCACCTGCGCGCCGACGGCATCGCCCGAATCCAGCCCCGGCTGAGAAACCTCGAGATAGTCGACGCCGAAGTCGTCGCGTACCTCAAGTCTCCTGACGCTCCGCGCTTCGACCGGTACTCGCTCTCGGACGTTTGTTCCTACATGAATACCAGCGAGTTCTCCGACCTGATTCACGCGGTTGTGGAATCGGCCGTACCCGGTGGCCGCTTTGTCCTGAGGCAGTTCCTCACGCGCTACGAGGTCCCACCCGAACTGACTTCGCGCCTGGCACGAGAACCGGCACTCGAAAAGCGCCTGGCGGCTGAGGACCGGTCAATCGGCTACGAGTTCATCATTGCCGAGGTCGCGGGGCAATAGACAATTGAGAACAGGGAGCGGGAAAACCCGAGCCTGTCCTTCACCCTTCTCGATTCACTATTCGGCATTTCCGGAGAGCGATGGCCGGTCGTAGCGACCGGGTGCTGATAGAGGATTACAGCCCGGCGGCCGACAATGAGCCATGCATGGCGTTGGAGCGCTCCGCTCCGCAGGGGAAGAGCCGCCGGCTCAGCTTCCGACGCAGCACGTTTCACCGGCGCGCCGAGAACTTCGCCGACCACAAGCTGATTGTCGCCCGACTGGAAGGGGCGGTAGTTGGTGTGGTCGGGGTCGCCTTCAAGGACGTCCGGTTGTATGGAGAGCCACGTCGAGCGGCGTTCTACTTTGACCTGCGCGTCCATCCCGAATACCGGCGACTGGGCGTCGCGTGGCGACTGGCGCGTGAAATAACCAGGTTCGGCGACGCACGCTCGGACTTCGGCTATGGCTACACAATCGATGACAACCGGGAGGCCCGGGCCATGGCCTGGTTCCGCGCCCGGACCCCCGCGTCATCCTGCCATTTTCTAGCATATCCGACCTATGCGCGCCGCCCGAGCCGCAGCGAGGCCCGGGCAGCAAGCATGGCCGAGGTGCATGAACGCCTGCTCGCCACTGTTCCGCCGTTCGACTTCTACACTAACCCGCTTGTCGGCGGTAGCACCGGCGGCCACGTTGCGAGCTGGGTCCTTGACGATGCCGGATGCACGGTCTGGAGCAATGAGGGCATCTTCGCCGAGGTGGTCGAGGCATTGCCGCCCGGGGGCATGCTTGCCGGCCGCATGCTCGATTCCCGACTCCTGCGTGGCCTTCCTCATCCCCACATTCCGCGTGTGGGCGAGCAGATCAGGTCTTGGTACCTCACCGATGTCCATGGCCGCAATCCGATGCAGGTCGCCGACCTCATCCGGTTCGTTTCGGCCAGGGCCCGTGACCAGGGCATCGATTTTCTCCACATTCCCTTGCTGGCCGGCGACGAGTGGGCCGCGGCCGTAAGGCACGACGTGCCCTTGTCCTTCGCACGTCAACTCCGCTATCTGCTCTTCGCGACAGCGAACGGCCGTTCCCTGCCCGCCATGCGCCGATTCTACCTCGATATCCGAGACATCTAGTACGCGGCGGACACGCACTTTTTCATCCCAGAATCCGACACAGCAGTCCACCACAAAGGCAGGTATGGCAGTCAAGCTGTGCGTTAGCTGTCTCGCTTTCGTTTGAGTTGTCTGCTGCCGCTGACTCGATCTGAGTCGGCGGCTCCTTTTCGCTCGGTCGGCAGTTCAATCAGTCTCACCAGTGGGTTACCCCCACTTGC
>DATJQV010000051.1 GCA_035505375.1 bacterium
CTCAGTCCTTTGAAACGACCACCCCCGCTGGGGAGGTTGCTGCACCCGTAGCGGACGCTGCTACAGCGACCGTTGCGGCTCCCGTAACGGCACAAGCTACGACCCCAGCAACGGCGACTGCTACAGCGCAAGCTACGACCACGGCTACGACACCAGCTACAACTCCGGCTACAGCTTCAGCAACGGCCACAGCTACAGCAACCGCTACGGCATCAGCTACGGCCCAAGGTCCGGCTCCGGTTACGGGTACAGCAACGGCGCGTGCAACGGCCAGAGTTACGACTCCGGCTACGGCTCAAGCAACGGCCGGAGCAACAGCACCAGCCACGGCTTCAGCCAGAGTTCCAGCTGGCGCACTCGCCACCACATCCGCGCCGCTCCTCCACCCAAGTCGCCTCCAAGACGAGTGTCTTCTCCGGTGTCCGCTGCGGTAACAACGCCGCTGAGTTCGTCGTCAGGAACGGGGCAGTCGTGTTGACATCCGTCTGACCAGAGGTATCCTATGGACGTGAAGCAACGGCCACTGCTGTACATCGAGACCTCGGTCTTCGGTTTCTACTACGGCGAAGAACCGCGCAACGCGCTCAGACGAGAGGGAGTGCGGGAATTGTTCAGGCAGCTCGAGCTGGGCATCCTGAATGCCGTCGTATCAAGATTGACGCTACGCGAACTCAATCGCTCCCCCGAGCCGCGCCGAACGGGGACTTTGTCGCTTGCCCGCCTTGCCCAACTGCTTGAGACTGACGATGAGAAAGCGGAGAGACTGGCCTCCCTGTATGTTACCGAAGGAGTGATTCCCGCTGCATTCGAGGCCGATGCGCTTCACGCCGCCTATGCGACAGTGTCCGAATGTGACGTACTGGTAACGCTCAACCTGAAGCACCTCGCGAACGAGTGGGCAGGACGGAAACTCAACGCCGTGAACGTACGTGAAGGCTACCCGCCCGTCAGCATCAGAACTCCCGAGGAGGTAGTGCGCTATGAAGAGTGAGAATCAAGATTGGCTCGACTGGCTGCACAACATGCGACGCGAGGAAGAGGAACGCCGGGTCCGCGAAGGCAAGAGCCTGCGTGAATGGCTGCGTCAGGTCAATGCCGAGGCCGACGCCATGATGGCCCAACTGACAGACCAAGGCCATCCTGCCGTCGCCCGCGACAAGCCGCAGTCGGGCAAGTGAAATATCCCGCCCCGGACTTGACGGGTCCCGAGTTAGGTTGTGTCCCCGTTTCTACCCGTAGTTCCATCATGTCCGCGATGAGGATCGGCGTCCTGCTCTTGTTGCTCGCGTTCTCTCTGGCCGCGGCGTGGGGCCGCAAGCCGCCGAAGGAAGAGGCAGTCAACATGCGACAGCTCTCGACGAGCGAGGTGACGGACATCCTCAGCAAGTTCCCCGTGATGGCGGCCAGCTATCTCACCCCCCACAGAGACGAAATGGATTCGCTTGCCCGCCTAGACGGATTCATCGAAATGACAGCGGCTCCGCTGAAGCGCACTTTCCCTGCAGCCCGGTTCTTTCAGGAACAAGTCCGCAAGGATCCGCCATATTTCTATCTTTGGGCGTTTGCTGGAGACAAGCGGTACATGTTGTTCTGGGACTTCAACCGGCTGCTTCTCGACAATGGTCTACAGGTGAGTGATGACAGCATAGTAGAGCTGGCAGAGGCATTTGTCGTCTTGTCTCTCGGAACTGAGATGCGCTCGTTCCCCGGTATCACATTCCTGGGTGCGACGATGACAAAGCAGATGACAAACGGAGAACCTCACAACGCCATACTGAGGGTGAGGATTGGCGAACGGGACGAGGAGTGGTACTTCAACGTCTGACACAGTCAATTCTCGTTCGTATCCAGGAGAAGCGCAAAGGAAGCGCTCGGTGTGTACCTGCCCACTACGGTCGACTCTCTTCCGGGTTGGGTACACGTTGACACTCCAAGCATAGATATGAAGATGGGTTCGAGTGATGCCTGCGCATCGGGACGGATGTCGGCCGAGGACTCACTGAAAAAACCGGCAGAGGAGGTCAAGGTCACCGTGCGGCCAGCCTCGACGAGCGAGGTAATGGATATCCTTCGGAGGTTTCCCGGGATGGTGCCCGACTACCTTTCCTCGCAGAACAACGATACGGGACTACTCAAATACCTGTTCCCGTTCAAGGAAGTGACGTCTGCCCCAGTGGAACGTGTCTTCCCGGGTGTTCGGTTCTACCAAGGGATCGACCGAAGCAGAAGCTGCGGGGCGGAATATCCGTACATGATTGCTATCGCCGGTCACAAGCGCTATTGGATGCCCGGGGAGTTCAACCGGTTGCTCTTCGACAATGGTTTGTTGGTCACCGAAGGGAACATGGCCGAGCTGGGAAAGGTCCTCTTCATCTTGGCCGTTGGGAGTGGAGGTACCCTCCCCGAGATTGCCTTCCTGGATGGTGCCAAAATAAAGGAGATCAAGGGCGGGGTATCCTATGACGTTAGACTCAAGGTGAAGGTCAACGAACAGGAAGAGGAGTGGTGTCTTACCACCCTGTATGGCCACTTCTCAGGGGCATCGAGAAGAAATACCAAGGACCTCATCATGGATTACTGGCTGAACAGCGTCGAATCTCCTTAGGGTAAATGGAAGACGCCGCTCAGGTTAGGGAGCACCCCAGCACCTTCTCCGTTGACACCCCCGCCCGCGAGTTCTACAATCCAGTCGTGGTCGAGTCTTCCAACGGGCAGGTATATGCATGTGAGCCTTGGCCGAATGGAGTTCTTGTGAAGAACGTGCTGTCACTCAGCCTGCTGACCGCGCTGCTGTTCTCGGCGGGAGGCTGCTCAAAGGTCAGCCTGGAGCCGTTGCAGGGCGGGGTCGCATTCGATGTCGTTGAGAACTACGCCCCTCCTTACGACAGCGGGTATCCGAGGATTGAGCTCTCGATGTCGACCGAGAAAGTGTACCCGGACATCCAACGGACCATCGCCGCGGACGTTCGGGCAATCGGCCCATATGTGTCAGTCGACATCTGGGGAATTCAATGCCCGGATGTCCTCTACGAAGTGCCGGGCCCGGCGAGTTCCGATTGGCCTCTGGACGTAGGCGACGGTCAATACCTGTGTCAGATCACACACGGCTGGGACAGCGACTGGTACGCTTTGGCGGTCACTGACTCCTATCTTCGCGTGTCTCCCATCGAAGGGAACTTCACCCAGACTGCACCGGACCTTTACTGGCGTCACCCGGTGAACTCGTTTGCGTACATCTGCGGGACGACGGATGAAGACACGTGGGTGTACGACGACTTCCTCGATTCTCTCAGAAGCCGCGTGAACCTTACCGAGTTCAGCTTTCCTGATTCCGGTGAGATTCCGTACCCATGTTCCAGCGCGGGCCACTGGCGCAACAGGCCGGCCCGGTACTTCCGGTATCAAGATGATGCCGACTACGAAGCAGCCGGCCGGGTACTGGCAGAGTATGCGAAGAACGTACTCGCGCAGCGCCCAGGAGTCGGCATCATGCTGATAGACTGGAAGAACCGGAGACACACAAGCTGGGAGAGCTAGGAGAAGAGTATCGCCGCCATCGGGGGATTCTGGGGCCGACACCCCATCCAGGAGCTTCGGGACATCGCGCCGCCAGAGGCAGCGAGTGAGCAGTGAGGAAGTTAGCAGTTAGGAGAAGGAAGCCGGGCGTCCTGTCCGGCACGACCTAGCAGCCGACGGCTGACAGCGACTGCCTTCATCCTTGGACCCTAGCCCTAATCCCCCAGCCCCTTCCATCGGTTGACATCCGTCCTCGCGAGTTCTAGAATCCTGTCACGGACAGGACGAGCAGCTCCGATTGTGGCGACACCGAGCCCTGAAGTCTGGTCGTGGCCGCGCGGCTGTCGCTCGTGTAGTTCTGAGAGGAGGAAGACAATGCGAATGCAAACGGTTCCGTTCGTAGTCTTCATTGGGATGCTGGTAGCTCCGGCCCAGGCGCAACTGGACCAGGGCCTTTTCGGCTCCACCGAACCCAGACCCGGGCCGGTTGCGTACACGTTAGAGGGACTCGGCGCGGTGGGAACCGGTGTGCTCTTCGCCCTGGTTCCCTCGATTGTGACCGCCACGCAAACACTGGATGACGACTGGAGCTACGGCGAAGGCTGGAGTACATCATTGATCGCGTGGGGCTGTGTGACTGCGGCGGCCTACTCGGCCGGTAGCGCTGCCGGCGCGGGCTGGGTCGGACAAGCCTTACATTGGGACGGCAGCCCTGCCTGGTCGTACGGTCTCGCCTTCGTGCCGGCGGTCGTCGTGGGCAGTGCGGCGATTATCGGCAAGCGGGTAGCCTATTCCGGCTGGCGGGACGCCAGTATCTGGTTCCTCATCGCCGGAGCGCCGGTTCTGGCCACGGTAGGATACAACCGGCAGGTGAGTCCCGGAGGTTACGGCTACCATCCGGGCAGATTCCTGCCGCCGAGCCTCGCGGCTCGGTTTGAGAGACAACGCGAGGCAGGCGAGCGCCCGGGAGTCACAGTGGACGCCAGGCTTCTGACCGTGCGATTCTGATGGGTGAGGCGATGCCTGGGGCTCGCCCCTCGATTGCGCCCGGCCTTTTGACACCCCCACCCGCAAGTTCCAGAATCCCGCCGTGCCCCGTTCGGCAAGTCCGTGGGAATTCGAGAATGGACACCATACGTGCTGTTGCTCAAGAAGGGAGAGAGGATGGATAACCGGAGTCGCCCGTACTCCTGTGGGCCGCTCGTAAGACTGGCCCTCACTGTTTCATCGGCGGCGGTTCTGCTCGCGGGCTGCGGGCCGTCCGGTCCGAGCCGCACGGTCGAGAACTACTTCCCTTTGGCAGTAGGGAACCAATGGTGCCTGGCCAGGACAAATCCCCGCGATACGGCGGTGATTGAGCTCACCGACAGCCTCATCCTGGAGGGGCTGACGTACTACAAGTCGCCAGACCCCGGCGACACGAACACCGTGCACTGGTACGTGCACCGGAACGGCGAGCTGAGAATGTACAGCACTCGAATTGACAGCACGCCGGAGGACACGGGCAGCTATTTGCTGCTGCTCAGGGAACCGTTCGACAAGGACTCGACGTGGCCTTCGCCGAACGACCCACGGGAGACGCTCAGAGTCATTGACCGGGATTTCACACTCAACGTGCCCGCCGGGACGTTTGAGCACTGCGTCGAGGTCGAAGCCAACATCGCGAGCACCTACTTCTACGCGCCCGGAGTCGGTTTGGCCGAGTTAGGCCCGCTCCCGGACACGTCATACATAATCAACTACCTGCTCCTGAGCTACGTCATCAAGTAGAACCAGGCCGCAGAGCCGTGAGCAGGGTCCACCTCTGCGCGTCCGGTTTCTCAGCCCGATTTGCCCGGCGCCGCATCTTTGGTAGGATTAGATCATGAATCCGTTGATCTTCAGGGAATACGACATCCGAGGAATTGCGGAAACCGAGCTTGAGGACGATGGTGTCTACCGGCTCGGCCAGGCCTTCGGCACCTACGCACTCGAGCACGCCGCGACACTCTGTCCGGTCGGTCGCGACATTCGCCTTTCCGGCCCGCGCATTCAGAAGGCGCTGACCGCCGGCCTTCTGTCAACCGGGCTGAACGTCGTTGACATCGGCGTGGTACCGACGCCGGTCTTCTATTTCTCGCAGTTCCATCTCGACACGCGCGCCGGCATGATGGTAACCGCAAGTCACAATCCGCCGCAGTACAACGGGTTCAAGGTGGGGCTGGAACGGACGACCATCTACGGGGAAGAAATCCAATCCCTGCGTCGCCTGATGGAATCGGGCAGGTTCAGGCAGGGCAGGGGCGTCCTGAGTGCCAAGGACGTCATTCCTGACTACGTAGACACTCTCCGGTCGAAGGTATGCATCAGTAACCAGCTGCGTGTAGCATTCGACCCGGGCAACGGCTGCGCCGGGGTTCTGCTTGAACGGCTGTTCGCCGGCACCAAAGTCACGCCCGAGTATATCAACCTGCGTCCGGACGGTACGTTTCCCGCCCACGTGCCGGACCCGACCGTGCCGAAGTACATGAAGCAGCTTACCGACCTGGTGCTCGCCAAGAACTTCGACTGCGGCATCGGCTACGACGGCGACTCCGACCGCATCGGCGCCATCGACGACAGAGGGAAATCGGTCTACGGCGACCGCCTGCTCGGCATCTGCGCGACCGAGGTCATCAAGAACCACCCGGGCGCCAAGATCGTGTTTGAAGTGAAGTGCTCGCAGGGGCTGGTCGAGTACATTGAGCATATCGGTGGCACGCCGCTGATGTGGAAGACCGGGCATTCCCTGATAAAGGCGAAAATGAAAGAGGAAGGCGCGCTATTGGCCGGCGAGATGTCGGGACACATGTTCTTCGCCGATGACTACTACGGTTACGACGACGCCCTGTTCGCCTCACTGCGTCTGCTGAGCATTATCTCCTCTACCGGCAGGAAGCTCTCCAGTCTGGCCGCAGACATGCCCTCATATCCGACCACTCCGGAGCTGCGAGCTGAGTGCCCGGATGAGCTGAAGTTCAGAATCGTCGATGAGGTACGCGACCATTTCCGCGGGAAGTATGAGGTCATCGACATCGATGGAGCGCGAGTCGTATTCCCGGATGGCTGGGGGCTGATCCGCGCGTCCAACACGCAGGCCGTGCTTGTCCTGCGTTTCGAGGCAAGGACCGAGGAGCGGCTGGCCCAGATACAGAAGCTCTTCTACGACCAGCTCGCCAAGTACCCGCAGGTGCGACTGCCCGATTGAGAAAGCGGACGGCGGCTGGAGTCACCTGCTCCAATACCCGACTTGCCGGTCGGCCATCAGCCGGAACGCCTGAAGGTTCCGACGTCCCAGACTGACTGCGTGCCCCCACACACCTCGATTTCGGCCTGCCCTTTCTCGTGAGCTGGATCACCAGGCGCGTATCGCGGCTGGCCCGCAAAGTCGTTGGTTCGGGCCGCCTGGTTGCGAGAGGTGAACGCATTGTCGCTGGTGTCTCCGGCGGGGTCGACAGCCTTTGCATGATCCACCTGCTCAATGCCATTAACCAGGGCGACGGACATTGCTGGGAACTGCAGGCCGTGCACGTCGACCCGGGGTTCGACGGGTGGAGCACCGCACGGGTTACGCGTGCATGCGCGGCGATAGGAGTCCCCTGCACGGTGCTGCGCACGGACGTACACGGAGCGGCAAAACAGAGCGGACATGATTCCTGTTATGCCTGCGCCCGTGAAAGGCGCAAGGCGCTGTTCGCCTTTTGCGACAAGCAGGGCAGCGCAAGACTCGCCCTCGCGCATATTCTGGACGACGTCAATGAGACTTTTCTCATGAACCTGCTGTTCACGTCCTCAGCCCGCACAATCCTGCCGGTCCAGCCGTTGTTCAGCGGCAGGCTGGCCATCGTCCGGCCGCTGTATTACGTCGACAAAGGCCTGGTCCGGCGCTACGCAAGAGCCGTTGGAATCAGAGCGATCCGGAATCGCTGCCCGTTCGGCCGCTCAAGCTCGAGGTCGTCGGTTCGTCGGTTTCTGAACCGGCTTTACGCCGACGACCCGCGCATCAGGACGAACCTTTTCGCGGGCCTGCACAATCTGAAGGTTGAGTACCTGCCCAAGCCGAGACACGGGAAGCCTCGTTCTGTCGTCGAACGTCACCGGCTTCCGGCGGTCGTGTCGACCCCGTTCGGGAACAGCGCGCCAGGCGGTGGCTCCTGAACCCGTTCGACGACACGCACGAGTCCTGAAAGAGAGAGGCGGCCGCCTGGCCGCCTGATAGCCCCATGCGGATTTGAACCGCAGTCTTCTGGCTGAGAACCAGATGTCCTGGGCCAGACTAGACGATGGGGCCCTCTGGTAGAATACTATTCCGGATTTGGCACAGGTCAAGCACGCCGCTCACACGAACACCGCAAACCGGGTTGAAGCGGGAAACCTACGCCTGCTGGGTGCCGGCCGCGCGCTTGCCCTGCTTCTTGCGCACGTGCTGCCCCTTGTACCTGAGGCCCTTGCCACGGTAGACATCCGGTGGCTTGGTGCGATGGATGATGGCGGCAAGCTGTCCTACTGCGTGGCGATCGATGCCGCGGACGGCTATCTCGAACATCTGCAGCTTGGGATCATCGGGGTCCGGCACTTGATTAACATCTAGCGTGACACCCGGCGGCGGTGAGAAATCAACCGGGTGGGAAAAACCACATGTGACTTGAATGCCGTCCTTCGTCTTCTGCGCCTTGTAGCCCATGCCACGCAGCTCAAGCACCTTCTGGTAGCCTTGGACCACTCCGTCGAAGGCGTTGCCGAGATGCGCACGTAGCGTGCCGACGTGCACTCGCGGCACCGAAGGATCCGAATCCACCGATATGTGCGCGTCCGCGAGTTTCACTGTAAGGCCGGGTACCACCGGGATCGTCAGCGTCCCCAACTTGCCTTTCACCACCACCTGGTCCGGCTGGACCTTCACGTCGACACCGGCCGGCACTGCCAACGGACGGTATGACTTGGCCATTGCTACCAGACCTTGCAGAGAGCTTCGCCGCCGACACGCTTGCGTCGCGCGTCACGGTCGGTCATCACTCCGCGGGAAGTGGTAAGTATCGCGACGCCCAGACCGCCGATGATGCTAGGCAGCTTGTCGACACCGACGTGCAGCCGACGGCTCTGACGCGACATTAGCTCGATGCCACGAATAACCGAGGCGCCATCCTCATCGTACTTCAAGCTGACGATGATGCGCTTGCCGTGCCCTTCGCCTTCGACCTGGAAGTTGCTGATGAAACCCTCTTCCAACAACACCCGCGCCAGTTCGTACTTCATGCGCGCGTAAGGTGCGGACACCTCTCTCTGGCGAATGCGAAGACCATTCCGTATGCGCGTCAGGAAATCAGCGAAAGCATCCAATACTCCTCCTTACCAGGTGGCTTTGCGCACGCCCGGGATTTCGCCGCGTAGTGCGAGGTCCCGGAAGCAGAGCCGGCAGAGCATGAATTCCCGGTATACCGCGCGCGATCGGAAGCAGCGCAGGCACCGATTGTGCTTGCGTACCTTGAACTTCGGTTCCTGTTGCGACTTAACAATCCAGCACCGACGTGCCATGGCTATTTGCCCTTCGCGAACGGTAGGCCCAGCTCGGCCAGAAGCACCCTTGCCTCATCGTCATGCCTGGCGCTCGTGTGGAAAGTAACATTCATGCCGAATATCTTCTTCACCTTCGAGACCTCCAACTCCGGGAAGATCGCCTGCTCCTGCAGTCCCATTGTATATCCTCCCCTGCCATCGAAGGAATCGGCTTTGAAGCCCTGGAAGTCGCGGATTCGCGGGGAGGCGAAGTTGAACATCCGGTCGATGAACTCGAACATCCGGTCTCCACGAAGGGTCACCTTCACGCCAAGCGGGAGTCCCTCACGAATCTTGTAGGTCGAAAGCGCCCGTTTGGCCACCGTGCGGCATGGCCGCTGGCCAGTAACCGTGGCGATGTCCTCGCTGATCAGGTCCAACACCTTCACATCGGCGACCGCGTCCTTAGTGGTTGTGTTGATAACGACCTTCAGCAACCTCGGCACTTGATGTCGGTTCTTGTAACCGAAACGCGCGACCAACGCTGGCACAACGCGCTTCACATAGTCCTGTTTGATTCTGGGCGTCATACGTCGATAATCTCGTCACATTTCCTGCAGATGCGAACCCGCCGGCCTTCGTGGGGTTCGCGTCTGACTCGGCTTCGCTTGCCACACTTCGGGCAGAGCATTGCAACGTTCGAGGCATCGAACGAGTTCGGCAGGTCGACGATCCCTCCCGGCTTACCCGTGCCCCGGGACCGCTGATGCTTCTTGGCCAAGTTCAATCCCTCAACGAAGACGTGATAGCTTCCGTTCTCTTTGTTCAGCTCGACTCTGAGGACCTTGCCGCGCCGACCGCGCTCTTCGCCACTAAGCACTTCGACGAGGTCGCCTTTGCGCAGGTACATCTCAGACCACCTCGGCGGCGAGCGACGCGATTTTCGTGTACTTCCGCTCACGCAACTCGCGCGCCACCGGTCCAAAGACCCGAGTTCCCTTGGGCTCACCCTTGTCATCGACAAGTACGCACGCGTTGTCGTCAAATCGTACGTACGTTCCGTCAGGCCGCCGGTGCTCCTTGCGGCAACGCACAACGATTGCTTTTGACTTCTCGCCGCGCTTAACCGTGCCATTGGGCAACGCGTCCTTCACCGTCACCATCACCGTATCGCCAAGCCAGCCGAATCTTCGCCTCGAACCGCCGTAGACGCGGATGACCATCGCCAGCCTGGCGCCGGAATTGTCGGTTACTACGAGCCGAGTAAAATCCTGTATCACAGCTTCTTTACCACTCGCCAGCGCTTGAGCCGCGACATCGGGCGGGTCTCGACGAGCTGGACACGGTCGCCCTCTCGACACTCGGCCCGCTCGTCATGCGCGTACAGCTTTGTTCGCTTTCGGATGTGCTTCTTGTACTTCGGGTGCATTTCCAGCCGATGGACCGTCACCACAACGGTCTTCTGCATCTTGGCCGATGCGACCCTGCCAACCACGGTTCGGCGACTATCACGCATTGTTCTTGGCCGCGGGCTTTGCCTCACCCGCAATCTCCTTCGCACGCAGTACTGTCAGACAGCGGGCAATGTCACGGCGGAGCAGTCGCAGTCGAAGCGGATTCGGCAGCGCCTCTGCGGAACGCCGCAATCTCAACTTGAACTGCTCGTCCTTCAGCTCCGCCAGCTTGCGCAGAAGCTCGTCCCGCGTCATCTCGCGCAGCTCAGAAGCCCTCATAGCTCATTTCTCCTCTGACCACGACCCTGGTGCGGCAGGGCATCTTGCTGCCAGCCTGACGCAGGGCATCGGACGACTCTGCCGGGGTTAGTCCTCCGAGCTCAAACATGACTGTGCCCGGCTTGACAACCGCCACCCAGAACTCCGGTGTGCCCTTACCCTTACCCATTCGCGATTCCGCCGCTTTCTTGGAAACCGGCTTGTCAGGGAAGATTCGGATCCACATCTTACCTGCTCGCTTGAGCGATTTCGACAGACAGATCCTCGCCGCTTCGATTTGGCGAGCAGTAATCCAGCAGGGCTCGAGCGCGATCAGGCCCTGGTCGCCGAAGTCGACCCGGTTGGCGCGTGTGGCTTTGCCGCTCATGCGACCTCGCATCGCCCGGCGGTACTTCACCCGTTTCGGCATCAACATCGCTCAGGCCCTCTCCCCGGCGGCCGCATCACCCTTATATATCCAAACCTTAACACCGACCGTGCCGGCAATGGTCCGAGCGACATCGGTCGCGTAGTCGATGTCGGCCTTGAGGGTATGCAACGGCACGCGCCCTTCACGATACCACTCAGTACGAGCAATCTCGTGACCGCCGAGCCGGCCCGCCACCATGACCTTGATGCCCGGAGCGCCGAGACGTATAGCCTGCGTCACTGCCCTTTTCATGGCCCGGCGGTGGGCAACGCGCTGCTCCAGCTGGCGAGCAACGTTCTGGGCCACGAGCTTCGATTCGAGCTCGGGCACGCGCACCACCTCAACCATGATCTGTACGTCCCTTCCGATCAGGGCCTTCAGTTCGTCGCGCAATGCATCAAGCGCCTGGCGCCGAGTACCGAACACCATCCCGGGCCTGGCAGTGAAGATAGTAATCGTGGTGCGGTTCGCCACTCGCTTGATCAGGACATCGGAGATCATTCCCTCGTTCAGCTTCGTCTCGACATAACGCCGAATCTTGAGGTCCTCGTGCAGGTAACCGCTGTATCCCTTCTTCGAGAACCAGGATGACTTCCAATCTTTGCTGATCCCGAGCCGGAAGCCGATCGGGTGTGTCTTCTGGCCCACTTAGACTCTCACTCCCTGTTTGGTTGCGACCCGTATGCGGACGTGAATAGTTGGCTTACGTATCGGTGTGGCCATACCACGAGGTCCGGGCTGCCAGCGTTTGGGCTTCAAGATCGGTCCTTGGTCGACTCGTACCTCGGTGACGACCAAGTCCTCTTCCTTGAGCTTCGCCTTTCCCGCCTTGACAATGGCGTTGGACACTGCCGAGCGGAGCGTCTTCATCAACGGAGCCTTCGAAGGCTTGACTAGAAATGCGAGCGTTCTCAGCGCTGTGGGTACATCCCGACCGCGAATCAAGTCCGCGACGAGAGTCAGCTTCTTGGCTGAACCCGGCTGGAAGCGGCCGACAGCAAAAGCCTCAATCATTGTCAGTCCCTAGCTCTTCTTTTCCTCGGCCTTTTCCTTGCGTACACCCGAGTGTTGTCGGAAAGTCCGAGTCGGCGAGAATTCGCCCAGCCGATGCCCAACCATGCGTTCGGTCACATACACCGGCAGGAATTGTCGACCGTTGTGAACGGCTATGGTGTGACCTACGAACTCAGGCGGTATCACACTTCGCCGCGCATAGGTCTTAACCGTACGCTTCTCCCCCGCCTCAACCTGCTGGCGCACGCGGCGAAACAGCTTCTGGTCGATGTAGGGACCCTTCTTGATTGAACGCCCCACTACTTCTTTCTCCTCTGGACAATCATCCGACTAGACTTCTTCTTACGGTTGCGTGTCTTATATCCCTTGGCCGGGATCCCACGCTCGGAACACGGATGTCGCCCGCCCGAGCTCTTGCCCTCACCGCCGCCCATTGGGTGGTCAATCGGGTTCATCGCGACGGCCCGCGAGACCGGCCGAATGCCCATGTGTCGTGACCGACCGGCCTTACCGATGGAAATGTCCTTGTGTTCAGGATTGGAGAGACGTCCGATGGTCGCCCGGCAACCGAGGTGGAATCGCCTGATCTCACCGGACGGGAGCTTGACCACCGCCATGTCCTCCTCTTTGTTGAGGACCTGGGCAGCAGTGCCGGCCGACCGCACGAGAAATGATCGGCTCTGCGGATAGAGCTGAATGTTGTGAACCTCGACGCCGACTGGAACGTCAACGAGTGACATTGCATTGCCGTCGCGGATCGGCAGGCCTCTGCCTGAATTCACGGTGTCACCGACCTTCAGGCCCTGCGGACACAGAATGTAGCGGTATTCGCCATCGGCATGGCAGACCAGTGCAATCCGAGCTGATCGGTTCGGATCGTACTCGACCGAGACGACCTTACCTGCTATCCCAATCTTGTCGCGCATGAAATCGACCACGCGATACTGCTGCTTTTCACCGCCGCCAATCCACTTGTTCGTCTTCCGGCCTGTGTTATTACGTCCGCCGGTTTTCGCCAGAGGACGCAGTAGCGACTCATGCGGCTTATCCCGCGTAATCTCCTCAAAAGTCGGCACCATGAAGTAACGCCGCGCTGGCGTTGTCGGGCGGTAGCTCTTCACGCCCACTTAGCGCTCCAGACTTTCGATTCGCTCGCCCGGCTTCAAGGTCACAATCGCCTTCTTCCAGTCCGGACGACGACCCGAGAAACGACCCATGCGTCGCATCTTGCCCATATAGTTCATGACACGCACGTCCCGCACATGGACCTTGAAAAGCTTCTCAACCGCGTCGCGCACCGCAATCCTGTTTGCCGCCGGCGACACCTTGAACGTGTACCGAGACTGCTCTGCCTTCAGCCGCTCGGCTTTCTCCGTGACCACCTGGCTGAGAATGACTCTCGTCGGCTCCATCATTGCACTCCTGCTGCGAGGCGCTTCAGGGCTGATTCGGTCAGCACTATCCGCTGGTGCGAAATCACAGCGTGAGTGCTTACGTGCCCCGCCGCCATCACGGTAAGATCCGGCAGATTCCGGCTGGCGCGCTTCATCGGTTCGGAAGTTTCACCCGTAAGCAGAAGCACTCTGCCTTCCAGGCCAAGTCCTTTGATCACTTTGACCATCTCCTTGGTCTTGGGTTCGGGCAACTCAAAGTCCTCTACAACCGTGACCGCATGCTCACTCTTTCTTGCGCTCAAGGCAAGTGCCAGTGCCTGCCGGCGGAACTTCTTAGGTAACTCGTAAGCGTAGTCACGCGGCTTCGCGCCCCAGGCAATGCCGCCGCCGACGAACTGCGGCGAGCGTTTCGAACCTTGGCGCGCGTGGCCCGTGTGCTTCTGACGGTGCGGCTTCTTGCCCGTGCCCGAAACTTCGGCCCGGGTCTTGGTGGAGGCGTTGCCTTGGCGCTGGTTTGCGAGGTAGCACTTAACCGCCTCCCAGACCAGGCCTTTCTTGCCTTTCTGGTCGAACAGACCGGCCGGCAATTCGACCTGCCCCTTCACCGCGCCGCCGATGGTCAGCAAGTCCAACGCTTACACCTTCTTCCGAATCAAGACCAGGCCTCCTCGATGGCCGGGTATCGCGCCGTTCACGTAGAGGACGCCCTTTTCGGGCTCAAGCTTGACGATTGACAGGTTCCGGATAGTCACCTGCTCGACACCGTAATGGCCAGCCTGCGTTCGACCCTTCAGAGGGCGACCCGGAGTCGTGCCCGAGCCGAGCGAGCCGATTCTGCGGCTGAACATTGAGCCGTGCGAGGCCGGGCCGCCATGCCAGCCCCAGCGCTTCATTCCACCGGTGAACCCGCGGCCCGTGGTGATGCCGGTCACGTGCACCGTGTCGCCCAGCGCAAACACGCCCACGCCCAGCTTCTGACCGACGCTGTAGTCAGCGACCTTGTCAACTTCTATCTCTTGCAGGGACCGGGCCGGCGGCACTCCGGCCTTCTTGTAGAAACCAAGCAGCGGCTTCGATGACTTCCGCTTCGATACAGCGCCGAAGCCGATCTGGAGCGCATCGTAGCCATGCCGGTCCTGCGTGCGCTTCCCGACGACGACGCATTCACCAACCTTCACCTGGGTCGCCGGGACAACCACGCCACGCTCATCATAGAGCTGGGCCATGTCGCCCTTCTGACCGATGAGCGCGATCATGCCGACCTGATCTCCACTTCCACCCCTGCCGGCACTTCCAGCTTCATCAGGGCATCCACCATTTCCGCAGTGGCGTTGGATATTTCTATGAGGCGCTTATGCACCCGCAGTTCGAACTGCTCGCGCGACTTCTTGTCGACGTGAGGTGAACGGAGCACGGTGAAGAGCGTGCGCTTGGTCGGCAGCGGAACCGGTCCCGATACCTGGGCGCCCGTGCGCTTCGCGACCTCCACGATATCCTTGGCGCTCTGGTCGAGGATGCGGTGGTCGTACGCCTTCAGTTTGATCCGTATCTTCTTTGCACTTCTTATTAAGCTCATACCGATCTCACGTTACGAAACAATACCGTCGAGTCTAGCTCGTCTGCCTTTCTGCTTCTGCCGGTTGTAAAAGGGGCCTCTGTGTTGGCCCAGTCGCCATCCTAGCGAAAGCTGGACAATATAGCCAAATAGCGCTACTTGTCAACACTTAAGTTGCGGTCCCGAATCGCTACCTGCGTCGCGCCGGCACCACGCCTGGTGTCGAACCACCGGCGCAGCGAACCGCGGCCGGAGCGCCGTGGCGCTACGCGCACGTCCTTGACAGTTGAATCTTGGCCTATAGCCTAATCCGACTCGGGCATGCTCGAGCCGATTACCAACACATGAGACTAGGTACGTACTACCGCTACCGAATGCTGGGCTTCTCTGGCCTCTGGAACGAGGTTCGGGCAACCGACGACGTACTCGACGTCGGCGGACTTGACGGATACGTCCTGTCCAGGCTCGAGTGCCGCTCGAAGATGCTGGTGGACCCCGACGCCAGACCGACGTTTGACGGCATTGACTATGTCAAGGCCGATTTCCTAACCCATAACTTCGAGGGCCGTCAATTTGACCGCGTGTTCTCTTTGGACGTCATCGAGCACATCCCAACCGGCACCGAGCCGCTTTTCATCAACCGCATCGCTGAGTTGCTCAAGGACGGCGCAACCGCCTACGTGACAACCCCCTCCAAGGACATCAGGGTGTTCCCCAACTTCCTCCGCGCATGGGTCGCCCGCAAATGGGCGCACGACAAGTGCTTTGGCTACTCCGCGGATGAGTTGAGGACATTCCTTAAGGACACGGACCTGGAGTGTCAACTGGTGGAACTCAATGCGCCGGCATACCTCTTCTGGTATCTTCCGGTACGAGCACTGCAAGACCTCATGCCGGCCGGTTTCGTGAACTACATTCTCACCCGATTGGCGGCCTACGATGCCCGCCACGCCGCCGGTACAAGGGGCTACTTCCTCCTCAAGATACGAAGAAGACCAGCCGCAGAAACCGGCCCCTGGGCGCCCTGACCGTGCTCGGCGCACATCGCGCCCGAGCCTTGACCTACCTGCTGTTGGTTGACATCCAGATGTTTTGCCCTAGAATGGCCCTGCTTTGCCGGGATAGCTCAGTTGGTAGAGCACGGGACTGAAAATCCCGGTGTCCACAGTTCAATTCTGTGTCCCGGCACCTTTTGTACTCGATGGAGGAGTATTGGCAAAGAGAATCGCATCGGCCCAGAAGCAGGCTCGCAAGAGCGAGAGACGCCGTGACTTCAATCGCAGCAAGCGGCAGACGCTCAAGGCCGCACTGAAGAACCTTGCGGCGGCAAAGACCAAGGATGAAGCAGCGAAGTTGCTGCCCGGAGTCCAGTCGCTGATTGACAAGTCGGCCAAGCGGCAAATCGTACACCACAAAACCGCGGGCAGACTAAAGTCCAGGCTCGCCCGCGAAGCGGCCGACCTCAAGTAGCCGAGCGCGGCGAAGGTCGCCGCATCAACTGCTCCTTCCCTATTCACTGATCACTTTGTTGCGTGTGGCCCGCTCCGCGGCGGAGACACGAACGCAGGAGCCTTGATGTCACCCTCACCTGCACCGGCGGGGTCGAACTCCGGCGAGCCGGACAAGACCAGATCTGACATGCCACGCCGCAGCAGGGTCAGCCGACTGCTGAGGTGGACAATCGGCACGCTAGTCGTGGTAGCCTGTTTCTACTTTCTGGTGGCAAAGCTTGCCCATGACTGGCACAAGATACCCTGGAACGAAACCAGGCTGAGCGTCCCGCTGCTGGTTTCGGCCTTCCTTGTGATGTTCATATGGATGGTCGTATACGGCTTAACGTGGAAGGTCCTATTGCAGGGACTGGGCGAACGAATCTCGCTGTTCAACTCGGTCTCGGTGCTCGCGGTTTCTCAAATCGGCAAGTACATACCCGGCAAACTGTGGTTCACGGTCGGGCGAATGTACCTGGCAAAGAAACACGGAGTCAGCGAAGCCAAGACTGCAGTCAGCACGGCCATGGAAATCGCGCTGTCCCTGCTGGGCGCCGTGGTACTCTTCGCCCTGGCGGTCGCGCTCGTGCCCCGCGGCATCATACCGAGCCGTGCGTACCTCGCATTCCTCCTGGCTCCGCTTTGCGTGGTCGCGGTGTATCCGCCGGTCCTGAACTGGGCCACCGGCCTCATTCTGAAATGGCTGCGACAGCCCGTCTTCAGAATCAGAATGTCATTCGCAAGGCTGGTCGGCATCCTCGGACTGTATGTTTGCATGTGGATAATCGAAGGCCTCGGCTGCTATCTCCTTGTCCGTTCCTTCTACCCCATCGGGCTTTCGACTTTGCCCATGGTCGCCGGTGCGTTCGCTCTCTCCTGGATTCTGGGGTTCATCGTCCTGATCAGCCCGGCAGGCCTCGGAGTGAGAGAGAGCATCTTCACATTTGCACTGCAACTGGTCATGCCGGTACCGATAGCCATCATTGCGGCTCTTCTCTCAAGGATCTGGATTACCGGCACGGAGGGTCTGCTGGCTCTGGTCTTTACTTTGCTGCCCAGACTCGGTAAGCTGAGGGCCCGATGAAACATCAGAAAGAGAAGCAACCACAGAAACCCGAACCCGCAAGACAGTTTGGTCCGGACATACCGGATTCTCGTCTGAACGGCATCGCGATAGTTCTCTTCGCAGTGCTGCCGATCCTCTTCTACGGCAAGTATCTGTTCGGCAGCAACATGCTCTTCGGCACTGACTGGCTTGGCGCGGGCAGCTACATGTGGCGCGAGTTCATGGCCACATACATCAGGACCCACGGCAACGTTGCTCTCTGGTGGCCGGCCCTCCTTTGCGGTCAACCGACAGTCGCCGGCTTCTTTGCCGACATGTTCTACCCGACGCTGCTGCTTCGCCTCTTCCTGCCGGTACACGTGGTCTGGACCTGGACCTTCGTGATTCATCACTTTCTCGCCGGCCTCGGCACGTACCTGTTTCTGCGCGAACTCAAACTCTCGGTGTTACCGGCCGCGCTCGGCGGCCTCGCCTACGAGTTTGCCGGCAGCCTGATAACCCTTGCGTACGCAGGTCATGACGGACGCTTGATTGGTTCGGCGCTGATGCCGCTCGCTCTGTTCTTCCTGCACCGCGGCATGACCCGGCGGCAGTTTGTGTGGTTTGCCCTGATGGGCTTCGTCATCGCAATGCAGCTCTTCTCCGGACACGTACAGAAAGTGTACTACACCGGACTGATGTTGTTCGCTTGGTTCCTGTTCATGGTCATCCGCACCGCAACACAAGAGAAATCTGTATCCACGGTGGTCAAGCTGACCGCCTACTTCGGCATTGGAGCCGGGCTCGGCGCCGCCATCGCAGCGATACAGTACCTGCCCGTCTACGGCAATATGGCGTTTGCCTCCCGTGGCGGCGAGCGTGGCTACGCCTACGCCTCGTCCTGGTCGATGCCGATCATCGAGACCTTCGATCTCCTTACCCCTAAGTTCTCGGGCGGACTCGACAGCTACTGGAGCGCAAACGTGTTCAAGCTCCATAGCGAGTACCTCGGCATCATACCTCTGCTTTTCGCGTTCGTCGCTGTCTGGCGGCGTTGGAAGGACCGCAACGTCAAGTTCTTCACCTTCTCCTTCGTTGGGGCGCTGTTGATGGCTTGGGGCGGCAACACGCCTTTCTACTACATTCCCTACTATCTCTTCCCGGGCATCAGCAAGTTCCGGGGCCCGGCGATGATATTCTTCCTTGCCGCATTCTCGCTGGTTGTCCTCGCCGGGCTTGGCATCGACCATGTCCTGCGACGTTTGAAAGACGATGATGGCGGTAAGACGACGAAGACGGTGCTGACCTTTGGCGCAATTCCGGTCGCGCTTCTTCTGCTCTTCGCAACGCTCAAGGGGCCCCTGCTGTCACTGCTCGGCTCGACCACGATTCACACGTCCGAGAAGCTTCAGGCGCTGGCGAACAACTACCCCAACATGCTCAGCGGCTTCCTGCTCGCGGTCGTCTTTGCCGCGCTCGCCTTCATGCTGGTGCGGCTGCTGGTAAGCAGGAGGGCGACCCCGACTGCCTTTGCCGCCGGCATTGCCGCAGTCATGATCCTTGACATGGGACTGTCGCTGAATCTCTGGAATCCCTCCCGAGGATATGTCCGCGGCGTTCCGTCGCCAGATGCGTACTTCACCCCCGATGAAGCCGTCACTTTTCTCAAGCAGGATACCTCGCTCTACCGGGTCCTCCCCTGGCAGTACGAGCGCACCGACGACGGGATTCTTGCGTATAACGGCATCCAGAGTGTCGCCGGCCAGATGCCCAACCCGCTGCAGGACTACCAGGATTTCACCGGAGCCGGCTCAAGTGTGTTCTTCCGTCCGGACAACATGCTGATTCAGAACTTCATGGACCTGTCGAACGTCAAATACGTGATAAGCGTTGTTCTGCCGCAGGACGTGTCACGTTACGACGAACGAACCCGGCAGGTTATTCAGCAGATTCGGGTATACTTCAACCAGTCCCGGTTCGAGCCGGTCTTTGCCGGCCAGAAATATGCCGTCTATCGCAACAAGACCGTTCTGCCCCGCGCCTTTATTGCCTCCGGTTACAGGGTGGTGAGAGACAAAGACGAAGTCCTGAACACCCTGACACAGCCCAGCTTCAACCCGGCGCAGACCGTCCTGCTCTACAAGAACCCCGGTTTCGCGGCTGGCACCGACTCGTCGGCGGGAACCGCACAGGTCTCGAGCTACGACTGCAACGAGGTCAAAGTCAAAGCCAGCCTGACCGCGCCCGGCCTGCTTGTTCTGACCGACAATTACGTGCCGGACTGGAAGGTCTACGTTGACGGCAAGAAGTCGGAACTACTTCAGGCCTACCACACATTCCGAGCGGTGGCCCTCACCGCCGGGCAACACGACGTGGCGTTCCGCTACGAATCCAAGTACTACAAGCTCGGTTCGTACGTCTCCCTGCTTGGCATCATTTTCCTCTGCGTGGTTCTGGTCATCGGTCTCATCCGGAGCCGGCGAACACGAGTGACAACGCTCGGTGGCCAGGCGGTCTAACGCGGCTGTGACTCCACGCGCGCTCCGCGCTCCCGCCTCTGGCCTCTCGCCTCTCGCCTCGTCGCTCCCGCAATGAAGATCGTCTTCCACGCCGTCTACTACCTACCCGAGTTCGGCGGGATGGAGAGTCACATCATGAGCCTGGCCTGGGAGCTGCGCGACCGGGGCCATGATGTCCACATCGTCTGCGGCAAGTCTCTGCCCGGCCTCGCCACCTACGAACTGATGGACGGAATCCATGTCCACCGCGCGGCCTGGTTCGGCCGCAACCCGGTCGGCTGGTTCATCTACACCGGCTGGTCGGTATTCAAACTGCTCAGTGTCGCCAGAGGCGCCGACATTGTCCACGGCGAGAGTTTCCCTTCCGGCTGGCCCCTGACCTTCGTGAAGCTGCTCTACGGCACTCCCATACTCATCACCCTCCACGAGACGCGCTTCCAGAAGTTCGTCAAGAAGGCACTGCTCAGGCCCGGGCTCAGGCTGCTATACTGGGACGTGGACCACATTTTCGCCAACAGCCTGCCGCAGGCCGAAGCCGCCCGCCGGGTCGCGACCTCGAGCAAGGTGGAGCCGTACGTAAACGCCTGCGACACCAAGATATTCCACCGGGTCGCTCCGGCATTCGGCGAACCCGACAAGAAGACTCTCGTCCTCTCGGCCCGGCTCATACCCAAAAAGGGCGTCCGCCATGCCATCGAGGCGATGCCCGCGATACTCGCGCGATATCCTTCGCACCTCTACATTGTCGGCGAGGGCGTACTCAAGCCCGAACTCGAACAGCTTGTCCGGGACCTCAAACTGCAGGACGCGGTTACTTTCCTCGGCAAGCGGCCGAATACTGAGATGCCGCCGTTCCTAAGTTCCGGCGACGTCGCGCTTGTGCCTTCATTCTACGAGGAAACCTCAATCGCCGCACTGGAGGCCATGGCCTGCGAGACCCCGGTTGCCGCCTCGCGGGTCGGGGGCCTGCCCCAGATTGTCGAGGACAGGGTTTCAGGCGCCCTGTTCGAGGCCGGAAACGCGACGGACATCGCCGACAAGGTCATCTGGCTGCTCGGACAGGACCGCGAGAAGATGGGCAAGGCGGCCCGTCAGCGCGTCATGGACAACTGGGACGTGCGCCATTTGACCGACCGCCACCTTGCCGTCTACGAGGAACTGCTCAGCCGCAAGAAGAAAGCCCGCTAGCCCCGGCCCGCAGTGAGCATCACGGATAATCTGGTCGCGCTCGAACAGAGGATCAACTCGGCGTGCGGCCGGGCCGGTCGCGCTCGCTCCGATATCGCCCTCGTAGCCGTCACCAAAACCCGGACCCCAGCCGAAGTGGCCGAAGCCATCAGGGCCGGCGTCGCCCAAGTCGGCGAGAACCGTGTGCAGGAAGCCGCGGCCAAGAAACCTGAAGTCACGCTTCCAGCATCATGGCATCTCATCGGCAGCCTTCAGACCAACAAGGCAAAAAAGGCGCTTGAGCTGTTCGATGTTATCCAAAGCGTAGACTCGCCCCACCTCGCTCTTGAGCTTCAGCGCCGGTGCGAGCAAATGGACAGGCGCGTTGAAGTCATGGTTGAAGTGAACACGTCCGGCGAGGCCTCGAAACATGGAGTCCAACCCGCTGCTGTCCCTGACCTTGTCTCGGAGGTCCTGAAACTCGACCGCCTGCGCCTGAACGGCCTGATGACAATCGGCCCGGGCCTTGCGATTGAGGAACCCGAAGCGTCCCGCCCTTGCTTCAAGCTACTAAGCACCTTGGCCGAGGATTGTCGCCAGCGCTTCTCAACCCCTCTACCACGTCTCTCGATGGGCATGAGTTCCGACTTCGAGGTCGGTATCGAAGAAGGCGCGACCATTATCCGAATCGGCACTGCCATCTTCGGCTCACGGCCCTCTGGCCAGAAACCGGATTAGGAGTTCACCACCAAGACACAAAGGCACCAAGTTCGGTCCGGTCGAAGACGTGTGTCCATGCCCAGCTCATCGTGTCTTAGTGTCTTTGTGGCTGAAGTCCGGTTCCCTGCTATCTGATGGAGGCCGAGCGGTTCAGCGAGCTGGTGGACGAGGCCATTGCCTCGATACCCGAGGACTTCCGCTCGCGCCTTGAGAACATCGCTATCCAGATTCAGCCCATCGCCTCTCCACGACTCTACAGCAAGCTGAGCCGAAATCCATGGGGCCTGCTCGGCCTGTACCAGGGCGTTCCCTATGCCGGGCGCGGCCCCTGGTATGGAGGCGTATTGCCTGATCGCATCCTCATCTTTCAGAAGCCAATCGAGCGGCTCGCCCGCACTGCCGAGGGAATCCGGAAGCTCGTCCGCGAGGTCGTCATCCACGAAATCGGCCACTACTTCGGCCTCTCCGATGACGAACTCCGCCGCCTCGAAGCCGAAGCCGACAAAGCCGACCGCGCCCGCCAGCGACCACAGCACGAGAACCCGGAATAGGAACCCCACATCTGATTAGGATCACTCACGGCTGACCGTCGCGTCCGGTTACCGTCCCGATTCCTTGACTGCGGGCTATCAAAGCGTTCGACGAGGTCCTCTCCAGATCGCTCGGCAAGCCGCCTCGCGAGTCATCCTGCAAGCGGCCCTGCATGTCATCCCGCAGGCAGCGTCGCGAGTCGTCGTCAGAACGACGATGCAGGTGGCCGCGTGAATCGCATTCCAGACGCTTCAGGAAGCGACGCTCTAACTCACCTTGAGAATCATCTCACAGGTCGCGCTCCAAATCGCCGCAACAATCGCGGCCAGAGTCACCATCAGAGTCCCTTTCCGGATAACCTTGGGAACCACGGTCCGAACCGTTCCCGGGACGACCCCCAGGGCGACTCGCCGAGCGATCTTAACTGACTATGATTCCGTCTCTTATCCCCGATTCTCGCCACTTACCCGTATGAGTCTTATTGGTATCATGCGGGCTGTATGAGCCGCTCGAATGGGATGTTCGAGTTCACGCGCGAAACAGGGCTGCGGCTGCGCGGGCTGAGGATAGCTGTGGCGCCTCGCACCTGACCCGCACTTGCCCCTGTTCGACCCGAACAGAACGAACCCGGCAGGACTTCCCGCAGCAAGGCGGTCTCTGGGCCAGACCCCTAGCCGGCCGCCGACGCCTTGACATCCATCAGGTCGATTGTATCCTCTCTCGGTGAAACACCGGCTTAAGGGTCATCGAGCTCTTCGCATCCGCACAACGGAGGAGGTGTTGACCTATGAAGATTGAAGGCCTCGACTGGATCGATTGGCTACACATAACAAGGTGGGAATCAGAGCAGAAACGGAAGCAGCTCGGCCTCAGCCGGGTCGAATGGCTCAGGCGAATCGAGCAGAGGGCGGACCAGATTCGGCAAGAGATGGCCACGAAGCCTCAGCCCGTCGTCCGGGACAAACCTCTGGCCAATGGGTAGCAGTTCTTCACCGCCCGACCGCGCCCGCCTTCGACCCTCGGCCGCGGAGCCCGACGAAGACGGGAAAGATGACCCCGGGCATGAGGCCCGCGGATTTGATAACCCCGGCCGCGAGTCCTAACATGGATTCATGAAACGACTTGCTCTGAGGACCGACCGCGCACACATCCCCACATTCCAGCCCGGCTGTTCGGCTCAGTCAACACACCGCACTTCGCCTCTTCGCGTGAAACGGCAGACGCAACTCCGGTGGCTTGC
This sequence comes from bacterium, assembly GCA_035505375.1. NCBI lineage: Bacteria > bacterium. The sequence continues at coordinate 23,848 of DATJQV010000051.1, forward strand.
AGCGACCATCCTTGCCGTATCGATTCTGATGACAGGGTGCATTCGTGAGAAACCTGCCGTGCGCTTCTATCCCACGTGGTCTGACGACATGGTGTTGTCGGCGATCTGGGCCAAGGCCGGAACATCGCTGAAGTACGATTCGCTTGGCGATGGCGAGATACCAACCTACGCCCCGGGCGGTGGGCGCTCGCATGCTGACTACAACCAATCTGATTTCAGGGAGTTCACGGCCATCGTGCGCGGTTGGCTGCCCCGGGACTTCATCGATCTCCGAGTCGCATGTTTGACTGAGAGTGGAACAAGAGAGACAACCTTCGTCGAGCCGGAGTTCATCAGCCCATACAACACCTACCAATGGGCGATTTCCTGGGGCGATGTCAGGCAACAGGCTGACTTCGCGGCATTCAAGATATGGCAACTGAACCCCTACGGCGGCAGAGCACTTCCTAGGGTGAGCCCGGGTCGATACCACGTTTCTCTTGTGAGAAACGGCAAAGAGCTGTGCAGTAGCGACCTAACGATTAGTAAGTAGCCGTCCAGTTACGCCGCAAGCGGAAGCTGCGGCAAGACGTCACCTCTCTCTCAATCCCGCGCGATAGTGGCGATGGCCCCCAGGGTGCGACGGCATCCAGCGCTCTTGCTCTCGGCCCGTGCGCAAGAGAAAGGGCCCGGGGTTGAGCCCGGGCCCGAGTAGCAGCCAAGCGGTCTACTTCTCGAACTTCAGTCCCTTCTGGGCAGGGATTCTCATCGAGTAGAACGACCGGTAGACGAAGACCAGTGCCACCGCCAGCAGCACGACCCCGATGCCCGCGCGCAGCGTGTGGTTCGTCATCGTCACGGCAATCTGCGTAGCCAGCACGCCGAATAGCGTCGTGAACTTGATGACCGGGTTCATGGCGACTGAGGAAGTATCCTTGAACGGGTCGCCGACCGTATCACCGACCACGGTTGCCGCGTGCAGGTCGGTGCCCTTCTGCTTCAGGTCCACTTCGACGATCTTCTTCGCGTTGTCCCAGGCGCCGCCGGCGTTAGCCATGAAGATGGCCTGGAACAGGCCGAAGAACGCAATCGAGATGAGGTAGCCGATGAAGAAGAAACTGTTGAAGAACGAGAGCGCCAGCGCGAGGCAGAAGACAACCACGAAGATGTTGATGAGACCGCGCTGGGCGTACAGCGTGCATATCTTCACGACTTCTTTGGAGTCCTTGATGTCGGCCGTGCGCTTGGACAGGTCCATGTGCTCCTTGATGTAGACAACCGCGCGGAACGCGCCGGTCACGACCGCCTGCATTGAAGCACCGGTGAACCAGTAGATGGTCGCACCGCCCATCAGCAGCCCGAACGCGATTTCCGGCCTCACAAGGCTCAGGTGGCTTATCACCGCGTTGATGCCGCCGGGCAGGGTATTGCCGAGCAACAGGATGATGCCGAAGATCATCGTGGTCGCGCCGACCACGGCCGTGCCGATGAGCACCGGCTTGGCCGTCGCCTTGAACGTGTTGCCCGCGCCGTCATTCATCTCGAGGAACTGCTTGCCGCTCTCGAAGTTCGGCTCGAACCCAAAGTCGCGCTTTATCTCTTCCCTGATATTCGGCACGGCCTCAATCTGCGACAGCTCGTAGACGCTCTGTGCGTTGTCCGCGACCGGGCCGAAGCTGTCGACCGCGATGGTGACCGGGCCCATGCCGAGGAACCCGAACGCGACGAGGCCGAACGCGAATATCGGGCCGGCGAAGCTGAGCGTCGCCGGCATCACGCTCGACACCTGCCCGGACAGCGAACCGGCGATGAACATCAGGCCGAGGATGAGCGACCCGGTCCAGAACGCCGAGAAGTTGCCCGCCACGAGCCCGCTCAGGATACCGAGCGACGCGCCGCCCTGGTCCGCGCTCTTCATAATCTCATCCACGTGCCGGCTCTTGGTCGAAGTGAAGAACTTGGTGAACTCGGGGATAAGCGCGCCGGCAGCGGTGCCGCAGGAAATGATGGTCGAAAGCACCCACCAGAGCTTCGGGTAATCCGCGCTCAGCAGAATATAGGTGGCGGCAAACGTCACCGCAATCGAGAGGATGGAAGTGAGCCACACAAGCTGGGTCAGCGGGTGTTCGGGGTCGAACGTCTTCACCTTGCTGTACCGGGCCATCATCAGCCGTTCGTTGATCCAGTAGGATACGAGCGACGTCAGGATCATCAGGATACGCATTGCGAAGATCCAGATGATGAGCTGGCCGCACAGCTTCGCATAGCCGGCGGCGTGCGCCGCAATCACCGGGTCCGCGGAATTGACCATCGCCGCGACCGGCGCGTAGAGCGCCATCGCCAGGAAGGTAATCAGCGCGACTCCGGTCACGCCGTAGGTCTCGAAGCCGTCGGCGGTCGGGCCGACGCTGTCGCCCGCGTTGTCGCCGGTGCAGTCGGCAATCACGCCGGGGTTCTTGGGGTCGTCCTCCGGCAGCTTGAAGATGATCTTCATCAGGTCCGAACCGATGTCGGCAATCTTCGTGAAGATGCCGCCGCCGATACGGAGCGCCGATGCGCCCAGCGACTCACCGATGGCGAAGCCGATGAAGCATGGCCCCACGAGCGTCGTGGGCAGAAACACGAGGATGCAGATCATGAAGAAGAGCTCGACGCTCACGAGCAGCAGCCCGACGCTCATGCCCGAACTCATCGGCACCGCGGTCGCGCCAATCGGGTACTCCTTCAGCGAGGCGAACGCCGCCCGGCTGTTGGCCATGGTGTTGATGCGGATACCAAACCAGGCCACGCCGTACGAACCGAGGATGCCTAGAATCGAACTGGCCAGGATGAGCAGCAGCGGCCCGAACTTGCCCATGCCGAGATAGTGTTCGAGGAATCCGAAGTAGTAGGTGACGCAGATGCCGATAAGCACCCACAGGATGATGAGGAACTTGCCCTGCTGGAACAGGTAGGTCTTGCAGGTTTCCCATATGGTCTCTGAGACCGCGCTCATGCTCTTGTGCACCGGTGCATTGCTCACGCGCCGATACTGAAGCAGGCCGAACAAGAGCCCGAGCACGCAGACCCCAAGGCCGATGTACATCAGGTTCACGCCCCTGTGCGGCGAGCCGAACACTGTGAACTCAATCTTCTTCAGGTTCGGCAACTCGATGTCGGCCTCGCTCTTGGACTTTGCGGGCTCACCCGCAGGCGCGACCGCGGCGCCGGGCGGCGGCACGGCCAGAGCGCTCTCGGAAACGGGCGCGGGCACCGGCTGGGCGCTCATCGCGGCCGGCTGCGCGAACCCAACGACCCAGAAGGTCGCCAGCAGCAAAATCAACAGTCCGGTCCGGGGCAGGTTCTTCCTCATGTCGATTCTACCTTTCTTTATGAACTACAACGGTAACTCGAAGCAGGATGACCACAGACTGCCCGGCTCAACTGACGACCCCGGGCGGGCGTTAGTCTATGCAACTCATTCCGGATGTCAACATGGCTGGAACAACAAGCATAGTGTGCCTACCGGCCCCTACTGCGTCTTCAGCACTGCTTGTGCAGCCGTAGGCCCGGCTGGCTCTCACGCTTGCAGCACAACCGTGCTGCCCTGAGGCAGCGAGTGACCGGGCTGTTGTGCCGGGCAACAGCAAGTCCTCAATCCTCAATTCCGAGTCCTCAGTCCTCGGTCTTGAATCCTCAGCCCCTGGTCTCCGGCCTCATCTTCATTGACACACCCGTCCCTGTGCTCTAGAATCCGCCCAGACGTAAGAAACTGCTCATGACACAGCGGACGCGAGACTGGCTCCCGTTCTTGATCCCGGCGGCACTGATAGGTTTCTATTTCCCCGTGCTTGCCGGGTTCCGTTTCTTCTGGGGCGACGCCGCGGACTTCTATCCGACCGCTTCCTACGTTGCCAGCTCACTGCACCATTTCCACATACCCTATTGGTCGCCGTACATCTCCGCGGGCTTCCCGACCTGGGACTCGGTTCCCTACCCGCCCAACTGGCTGCTGTCTCTCTTCGTAGGACCGGACGGCCGGTTGAGCTACTGGGTCTACGAGTTGATGGTGATCCTGCACCTCCTGATTGCCGGGCTGTCTACGTACGGTTTGGCAAGGGAGTGGAAACTATCGAATCGGGCCTCGGCTTACGCCGGGTTGACTTTCATGCTCAGCGGATTCATGTCCGCGCGCACCACGCAGCCCGGCGTAGTCGTCACACTCGCCTGGTTTCCCTTAGCCCTGCTGCTGGTCAGTCGGGCTCTGAACCACCGCCGCCTCGCGCCCGCGCTGGGCGCGGGCCTGGTGATGGGACTGGCTGCCCTCGGTGGACACCCGCAGATGCTCATGCACATGGCGTACGCTTTGGCGCTCTATGTTGTCGCCTTCGTGGTTAAGAACTGGAGAACACAGGGATGGAAAACGCTTCTGCGCGGCGCTTACGTACTGACGCTGGTCGGCCTGGTCGGTGTCGCGATATCAGCCGCACGATACCTTCCGATTCTTGATTTCGTCAGGTACTCGGACCGAAGTTCGAGCAGCGTCGCCTTCCTCACCGATTGCTCCTTGTACCCAGGCCACCTGCTCACTCTCCTCGTACCCAAGGCATTCGGCAGCGTCACAGGACCGACTGGGCTGCCCGGTCCGGTTCCGCACTCGCTCAAGGCCGTGGACTACAGCTACGTCGAAACCGTAATCTACGTTGGCGTCCTGCCGCTGCTCCTTTGCGGGTTTGCCCTGACGGACCGGACAAGGTCACTGCGCTGGTTTCTGGCGCTGCTGGCGCTCGGCGCGCTTGTCCTGGCGCTCGGCTGCTACACTCCCGTGTACCGAATCGCGATGGCGGTTCTGCCCGGGTTCAGCCTGTTCAGGATTCCGGCACGCCTGAGCGATCTATTTACGTTCGCGGCGTGTGTCATGGCCGGTCTCGGCATGGACGCGTTCCTGCGCGAGGGAGCGGAGCCCCGGGCCCGGCGTTGGTTGGTACCGGTCGCCCTGTGCGCCGGATGGGCGGTTCTGGTCTGGGCTCTGCTGGCCAGCGGTCTTTTGCGTGGGCAGCACCGCCTCTGGGACCCGAAGCTCGACAACCTGACAAGACAGTGGCTCATATTCACGGTGCTGTCCGTCGTAGCGACCGGAATCATCTTCTGGCGAACCCGAAGCAACTGGTCGCCGGTCGCCGGATACTGGCTTGTGGTCGCGGTCACGTTCCTGGACCTGCTCGCGTTCGGGCACGATGTCAACGCCTCGCACGTCAGACCGACACAGATTCCCTTTGCTCCGAGTGGAGCCGTCGACCACATCCGGCAGGAATCGAAACAGGAGATCTTCCGAACCAGTATGAGCGGAGGCAGCCGTTTTCGCCTGGGCAGCAACCGCGGGAATCTGGACCACGTCGAGATGCTTCAAGGCTACACCGGATGGGTGGTCGCGCGGCTCGCACAAGTCGGCGGCGACAGACACATTCTCGACCTTCTCAATGTCCGGTACGAGATCGACCCGACCGGCCAGCGGCTGATCCCCAATCCAACCTACCTGCCACGGGCGCGGATGGTCTACCAGTATCAGGTGGCGACATCCGACAGCGCGGCGCTCGAGACCGTCCGCGGCGGGACATTCGACTACCGCGGCGTCGCGATTCTGGAGCATGACCCGGGATTCCCGTCCGGCTCGAACGACGAAACTCGAAACGATGTCGTCATTACCCGCCGCGAGGCGAATCGGATGGAACTGCAGGTTCAGACCGACGTGCAGGGCATTCTCGTGCTGTCCGAGGTCTACCTGCCGCAATGGAAAGCGCTGGTCGATGGACGCCCCGCCACGATCTACCCGGTTGACTACGTGCTGCGAGGTCTGACCCTGAATGCCGGCTCCCACCATGTCGAGATGTACTACGACGGCTCGCTCATTCGCCTGGGCTCACTCGTCAGTCTACTGACGCTGGTCATTACGTTCGGACTCATCTTGACGCTCCGACGGAATCGCAACGCTCGCAGGTCACTAGATGGGATACAGACATAAGCCAGTAGCGATCAACTGGCCAGGCATTGACGGCCAGCCATTGTGGTATAGCATGACGCAATGAAGGCGCGCGCGCAACGGGTCGGCCACGAGTCCGAACGTCGTTTCGCGCTGGCTGTCGGAGTCGCGCTCACCGCGGCTCTCGGAGCATGCTGGCTCTGCGGCTGCGGAACCGCGGCCGCGTACTGGCCTCTGCGCCGCGGCCAGTCCGCGCTGGCGCTTGAGGCCGGCGGGCCGGTCGTGAATCTGTCCGGCGCACAACTGCCCGTCCCCTACCCGGTTGCCCGGTTCCGCTACGGCGTCACCGACCGGTTCAACGTCAATGTCGGCGCCCACCTGTTGATGCCCGCGTTCGGTGTCGCCGGATTCGACGGCGGGGCCAGCTATCATTTCCTCGACCAGGCGGGTTGGCGACCCTGCGTGGGCGTGGCCGTCGGTGAAATCGGGCTGATTGAATTCGACGGCAGAAGCGCCACAGTATTCATGCCGCAGGCGGACGTCACCGCCAGCTATCTGCGTGCGAACCACTCGCTCTCGTATTTCGGCGTCCATACGCTCTACCAAATTCGCCCGAGTTTCCACATGACCTTCTCACCCTACGTCGGTCACAACTTCTCGGTCGGCCGCGAACTGTCGGTCGGCCTTGAATTGAAGTGGTACGCGGCATACGAACGCGCGGAGCCGCGCGCAGTCAAGTACAGCCTGCCCATCGCCAACCACGGCGGGCTCGGCTTCGTGGGCGGGATAACATACCACTTCGGAGGCTGGTATCGCTAGGCCGGTTCGGCTCGCGCTCGCCGCCGCGTTCCTGCTCCTGGGCGCGAACTGCCTGAAGCTGGACCGGTTCCTGTTCTCGCCTACGACTGTCGATGAGTACTTGCGTCCCGGCGATATCGACTCGGCAGCGTGGCACGTACGCGGCATCATCCCGGATTCGCTCTATCACGAGGTCGGACTCACTTCGTCAGGCGGCAACCACATCTACGGGTTTCTGGTTCAGCCCAAGGAAAGTACGGCCCTGAACGATGTCACGATTCTCTACTGTCACGGCAACTCGGACAACATCAATCGTTACTGGGGCCGGGTGGAGCTACTGTGGGACATGGGCTATCGTGTTTTCATCTTTGACTACCAGGGCTATGGCAAGAGCGAAGGCGAGGAACGTGGAGACGCATGCCTTGCCGACGGCCGGGCCGCACTTACTTACCTGCGCACTAGACCCGAGGTGAACCCCGACCGGATCGTCTATTACGGATGGTCTATGGGCACTTTCGTTACGACCTATCTTGCGGCCGACTCGGTCACGCCATTCGGACTTATACTGGAATCTCCTCCCGCCTCGGCCGAGGCGCTCGTCAAGGAGGGAACTGTGGTCGACATCCCGGGCAGCATGCTCACAGACTTCTACGCCGACTTCGACAACGAGAGCCGGATTGCGCGTGTCGGCGTTCCGGTCCTGATGATGCAGGGCACGGTGGACAGCACGCTCGCGCCGGCACGTCACGCCCAGCGGCTGCTGGCTGCGGCCGAAGGGCACACCGACATCGACATGTGCTGGGCCGTAGGGGCCGGCCACGACAACGTACCTTATGTGCTGGGCGAGGAGTATGCCCAGCGCATCACCAGCTATGTCGAGTGCCGGGCAAGAGAACAGTGAGGATAGTCAGCGGTCTGCTCCTGGTGACTCTGCTGTCAGGCAGCTTGTACGGCGCGGACGCCTCGCGCGAAGTCCCGCCCATCGACCCCGGCATCCTCCTCGTGGAAGGGAGCGGCGCGGCGCTCGGTGGCGCTGCGTGTGCTGCCGGGTTCGGATTCCTGCTGACGAAACTGTATGATCCATCCCAGAATGTCTGGAAGACCTTCGGCGGGACTGTGCTCGGAGGTAGCCTCGGTTACCCGCTGCTCTGCGGCGTCGGCTGTTGGGCGGCAGCGAAACTGGTCATGCAGCAGGGCACATTGGACGGGGCCGTGGTCGGTGGACTGGCCGCAACGCCGGTTGCGCTGACTGTCGCCTGGGTCGGGACTCTGGTCGAGAAACTGCCGCCGGGCTCGATCAAGAGCTCCCCCATCTACGTCGCGGCGGCACTGATACCTCCTGCCGGTGCGGTTCTCGGCTACAACCTCAGCCGACCGAAGACCCCGCCCGGCAACGCCTGGCTTAGCCGGTTCAACCTGCCTGCAGTATCATGGCGGCCGGACCGCCGTGCCGGAACGTCGGTCGACGTCAGGCTGTTGAACGCAAGGTTCTGATGGGAATCCTCTACCCTATTTCATCGCCTCGGCCTTGCCGAAGCTGCGGGAGAGGAAGAACTCGTCGAGCGGAATCGAAGCGCTGCCTTTGACCATCTGCTCGGCCATCAGCTTGCCCAAGGCAGGCCCGAACATGAAGCCGTGGCCGCTCATGCCGCTGGAGACGTAGAAGCCCCGCAGCGACGTGCCGCCGCAAATGGGATTCCCATCCGGGCTCATCTCGTAAGAGCCTGCCCACTGGCGGAGCACCTTTACGCCTGCCAGCCTGGGCACCAGCCGCACCATTCGGCGCGGCATCTCGGTGATGAACTCGTCGGTGGCGTCATAGTTGTGCCCGGGCACCAGCGGTACCGGCGTATAGCAGCCGATGAAGTGGCCGGTGCCCGAGTGCTGGACGAAATAACAGCCGTCCGGCCGATAGTCGACCAGCATGGGATTGAAGACGCGCTCGACCGCCTCGGTGACCAGGGACTCGTGACGGTCGGCAGTGACCGGCACCCTGACACCGGCCATGGTCCCGACCTCGTCGGCCCAGCAGCCGGCCGCGTTGAGCAGCATGTTGCAGGCGTACACATCGCCCTTCGCGTCTGTGACCGAGACAACCTTGTCGCCGACCTTGTTGACCTGCTTGATGTCACAGTCCATCACCAGCGCACCACCCAGCCGCTTGATGCCTTCGAGATAACCGTAGGTGACCTTGAACGGATTGGCCTGTCCGTCGGTCGGGCAGTACGCGCCTCCCAGCAGCCCGACCGGGTCAAGCCCGGGAGCAATCTTCACACATTCGTCCGGCGGGACGAAGCGGACGTCGAGGCCATAAGTCTTCTGGATAGCAATCGCATCAAAGAAGGCCTGCTTCCGCGTCTCGTCAAAGGCAAGGAAAAGGTACCCGCCCGCAAACCACTCGACGTCCTCACCCAGCTCCTCGCTTAGGCCCTGGAACATCCGGACGCTCTCAATCATGACCCTAATGGTCAGGTCGTGGGTAAACTGGGCCCTGATACCGCCGATGCACCGGCCGGTTGAACCGGCACAGGGGAATCCGCGCTCCACCACCAGCACTTTCAGGCCGCTCTTCGCAAGATAGTAGCCGGTGGCCGCGCCGGTGATGCCGGCGCCGATCACGACGACGTCGGCCGAACGCTTCATGGGACAGCGCCTTCCTTGTCGGTCCGGTCAGGCGTATCCGACTCGGCCGACACGAATGACCCCAGCAGCCCCAAGGGCAGAGGCTTAAGCGGCGGCCTCGGCCTCGGTTGCTGCTGCTCTGACGCGGGAATCCCGGTCTCTTCCTGTATCAGCCGGGCGATGAGCCTCAGGCACCCGCGGCCCTGGCAATGTCCCATGCCCGTCCGGAGATACCGCTTGACCGCTTCAAGGGAATGATAACCCATGCGGATGGCCCGGCGTACCTCGGCCTCGGTCACTTCTTCGCAGCGGCAGACGACCACCGACGATTGACGATTGACGATTGACGATTGGCGATTCCGGGCCCTGGCCTTTGGCCTGCGGACTTTGGACTTCACTGCAGGGCCTTCTTCACTTGATCCTGGGCGAAGTCACTGACCATAGAACCAAGCCCGGAACCGGCTGCCGGCAGGACAATATAGTCACACTCCCCGAGTCTCGCGACCTTCTTCGCGTACCCGATCGCGTCAAGGAACCCGCCCAACGTATCAACGATGCCGACACGCTTCGCGTCGAGCCCCGACCATATCCTGCCTTGTCCTATCGAATCAACGTGCTCAAATGAGAGCTTCCTGCCGGTCGCGACCTTCTGTACGAACTGGTGGTAGAAGTAATCAACCTGCGCTTGCATGATTGAATCTTCTTCCGGGGTCATCGCACGCATATCTGACATCGCCCCGGCGTGCTCGCCGCGCGTTACCGCCTGACGCCGCGCCCCGAGCTTGTTGTACAGCCCTTCGGTCACAAACTTGTAGTCGAATACCCCGATCGAACCGGTGAGCGTGGTCGGCAGGGCGAAGATCCGGGTCGCGTTGCAGGCAATGTAGTAGCCGCCCGAGCCCGCGACTCCGGCCATCGAGACGATAACCGGCTTCTGCTTGCGGCACAGCTCAAGCTCGCGCCAGATCATGTCCGAGGCAAACCCGTCGCCACCCGGAGAGTCAATCCGCAGCACGACCGCCTTGACTCGTTTGTCCTCGCGCGCCTGACGCACGGCCTGCACCATAGTCTGCGCGCCCATCGTCGTCGAGCCGCTGAGCAGGTCGGTATGTGACTCGCCGGCGGTGATGTCACCGGTGGCATAGACAATCGCGATCGCCGGCCTCGGAGTCCAGTCATCATTTGGAATCGCCTCGGCCAGGTAGTCATTCTCGCTGACCTTGGCGAGCCCCTTCAGTTCCTTCTTCAGCACGCTGTCGACCTGGTCGTGGTAGTAGACATCGTCCACCAGCCCGTTCTGTTTTGCCTCCTCGGAGTTGAAGAAGCCGATGTTCACCAGTGCCTCGATGCTGTCGCGGCTGACGTGACGGCCCTGCGCTGCCGCCGCCAGGAACTCATTGTAGGGCGCATCAAGGTAGGCCGTGTACTGCTCTCGGTTGGGTGCGGTGAGCGAGTCCTCGGTAAACGTCTCGATGGCCGACTTGTACTTCCCGTGTCGGGTGCCGTTGAACTGGATGCCCAGCTTCGCCAGCGTCCCCTTCAGGAAGATCGTCCCCATGCTCATGCCGGGAATCGTGACATCGCCGAGCGGATGGGTCCAGATCCGATCCGCCACTGAGGCGACATAGTAACTCGTCATTCCCATGCTCGGCGCGTACACGATGACCTTCTTGCCTCGCGCCCGGAATGCGGCCAGCGCCTGCCGCAGTTCCTGCGCGTGCGCAAAGCTCGTGCTCAGGTCGTCGATCCTGAGCACCAGGGCCTTGACGCTGCTGTCCCTGCGCGCACGGTCAATCAGGTCGAGCAGTTGCCAGGCTGTGCGCACGCTTTGCGAGCTCAGGCTGAAGCCCGGCTTTCGGTCGGCAATCTCCTCGTTGAGTTTCAACTCGACGTATCGATTCCCGGCGGGCGACAGGGAACGCTGCGGCGCGGTTCCAACCCGCAGGTAGCCACCGACCTCGTTGAGTCCCTCGGTGCCTGCCGCACCGACGCCGGCCTTGCCCAGCCCGAGCGAGACCGTTGCCGCGAAATGCAGATCCGCAAATTGGTCACTCGACAGCACCTTCATACCGAGCGTCAACCCGTCGATCGGCTCCACCTCGAACCCCGCCATCGGCTGCAGCGGCGTGATCAAGTACGTCTCGCCGAACAAGGTGAACCGGTTGCCGAGCGGGCGTACTGCCGCCCCGACCGCCAGTCGGCCCCAGTCGTGGTTCAGGTCGTCCCAGACTGCGCCGACCGAGACCTGCTTCACCGGACGCACCAGCGCCGACAAGTCCCACCGGCTCAGCGAGTCATGCCTGAATCGCAGGCCACCATAGACACCGCTGCCGCCCATGCCAAGGGCGACGCCGTACCGCGCCGGCTCGGGTTCCCAGTAGGCAGCGAGCGGCCCGGACCTGGCAAGGAATGTGGTGTTGGAGAAGAAATCGGACCAGAGCACGGGCTCGAAATTGTAGAAAGCGTAGACTTCCGAACCGGGTCGAACCCCGAGTCCGGCCGGGTTGGCTAACGCCGCCAGCGCGTTGTCGGTCCCGGCCAGCGACAAGGGCAGGTCCGGGACGAGCGCCTGAACCGGGAACGCAAGCACAAGCAGAGTGAGAATTACCATTTGCCAATTCCTAATGCCCAACGAATTCCCGACTACATCCGAGGCGCGGCCATTCGTTTGGAATTGGGTATTGGTCATCAGGAGTTGGTCGCTGCGACTTTGATACTCCGCACCGTGTTCCAGTACCGCTTCGGCACGGCCACGGTGATGACGGCGCATCGGTTCATGGCCTTGGTATCAAGCACCTTCAACACCCTGGCCTTGCACACGGCTCGACCGGCCCGGTCCAGACCGGTGACCCGCGCGCCGGTTTCAGGCCTCGGCAGCAGCTCATAGGGTATGGTCACCGCCGCCTCGGTCTTGGAGAAGTGCTTGTGCACGACGAATATCGCCAACCCCGGGCACTTGGAAAGACAGAGCGTGCAGCCGTTGCACTTGGAGAAGTCGACCTCGGGCGTGTCGGTCAGTTCACCCTTGATGGTTATGGCCTGGCGCGGGCAGGCATAGGCGCAGGGGTTGCAGGGGATGTTCTCGATGCACTCGACCATCACCACCGGGCCGGCTGCCAGCCTTTCCTCGGACGGCACCGCGCCCCTTGCGGACAGCTCCCTTGTCGAGATCACGCCGGTCCTCTGGCAGGAGGTAGGATGGGACTTGCCCGCAGATGGTGACGGTCGCCGGGGTTCGGGCTTTGGCATGGTGGGCGATTATAAACGCGCTGTCGCGCTAGTCAAGACGGCCTCACCGCGCTCTGCAACAGCAGCGGCAGGCCTCATCGAGGCCTGCCGCAAAGTCTCGATACCCCGACTACTGGCCCTTGGTGTAGGTCAGAACAATGGTAGTCTTGCCACCGTCGCCCTTGCTGACGGTCATGCTCGTCCACTCCTTGGTCGCATCGTTGCCGTAGACGAGCGTGGTTCCCTGCTCACCTTCGGATATCATCGACTGCTTCCAGCCCGCGAACGCAGCCTTGTAGAAAGTCACGACCGTCGCGGACGGATCGGTCGTTTCCAGCGTATACACGGTGCCGGTCCCGTGCTCGCTCGTCATCGAATAGCGCGCCGTCGGCTTGGCACCCGGATAGCGCAGCGCTGCCGGCAGGCCGGAGATGTCGACGTCGCTGCCGACGTCGATTGTCGCCTTGCCGCCGGTGGTCTTGTTGACCGCAGCCTCAAGCGCCTTCTCGGTGACCTTCCTCGACACGTTCTCGCCGCACTTCATGCAGCCGATTCCGGTGACGACCAGGAACCCCAGAACCAGACACAGCGCGGTCATACTCGTCCGTGACATGTTGCCTCCTCTTTCCCTATTCTGACTTTGTCGCTGTGAACTCGCCCGAACCATCAGTCGGCGCGACCTCCAGCGTGTACGTGTTGCGGTTGTACAAATCGAGTTCGTCGCTGTCGGACAAATCCTGTTCGTCCGTGACCTTGCCCGATGCGTCCAGCGCCCGGACGAGGAAAGTCGCGTCCTGCGGCCACGTGAACCGCCAGGACTCCTTCTCGCCGGTAGCGGCGCAGGTAGCACGCGCGTGGTGCTTGGCGTCAGCGGAACTGCCGAACCCGAGCAGCACCGGGTCTCCGGTCATAGTCTTGCACGTCCACTGCCCGGCCCCGGAATCACGAGTTACCGTGATTTCGTAGGTCGTCGGCACGCGCAAGTCAACGACCCCGGGCATGTTCAGCCTGGCAGTGATGCTCGCGCCCGTATCCGGCTTCGCGACCACCGTGGCACCCGAGTGTTCGGGCAGACTGAACAGCAGCTTGGCGCCGCCCTCGCCGGCCATGACCTTGAGCGAGCTACGGACCCAGGCTTCGCTCATGTTGCCTTGAACGGTGAAACCTGCACCCGCCGCCAGGCAGATGCAGGCCGTCACCAGAATCATGAATCGACTCAAAACTCCTCCTCGTCCTCCTCATCGGTCCTGACGTCGTCAGACTCGTTCTCGTCGAAGCTGGGCAGCATGTTTTCGAACTGCATCACCGACCAGGCGGCCACGAACCCCTGGAAGTCCACCTCGGTCAGTCCGGGCGGAGGCTTCGGAGCCGGAAAGTCCTTATAAACCAGCGGCGGAAACTCGACCAGCGGCAGGCTCAGTCCCGGAATGCTCGCGCCCGGCGAGAAACCGACGATCCGGCGCGTCCGGTCCGAGATAATGAGGTCCTTCCAGAATCCGCGATGCTCGCCGCGCAGGTCGTAGACTGACGTACCAACCACGTATCCGCGCGGCCTGCCCTTGAAGTCGTATATTTCCGTCCCGCGCAGACGGAAGATCGCCTTGCCCCACCTGTTGTAGAGAGGAATCTCTCGTGGCGGCGTCGGTGTATACTTCGGAGTCTCATCTCTGATGTACTTGGAAAGATCAACGTTCACTTCTATCAGTATGGCCAGGAACGCTTATAAGTCAAACTGAACGCAGCCCCGCGCCGGTGCCCGCTTCATCCGCGGGTACGCACCGGCATTGACCCTTGTTAAGATCCGCGCCGCACGCCGCACAGATTCCGCGGCAATCCGGACGGCAGCGTGGTGCGATCGGCACGGCCAGGTGGATTGCGTCGTGCACCATCGGCAGCAGGTCAAGCCAGCTGCCATGCAGGCCGCCCTCACCTTCGCACTCGGCGTTCCGGTCGGTCTCCACACCCGCATCGTCGCAACTCAGGAATTCGGCCGCCAGTGGCTCGCTCAGGTCGCACTCATACTCGCAACCGCAGTACGCGCACTCGAGCCTGGCACGGTAGGAAACCGAACCCGCCACTATCAGTCGCTGGCCGCTGCGGGTTATCGAAAGCGATACTTCTACCGGGCCCACGAAGAACTCGAACGAAGGATTCTCCGCCACCTCCCGCGGTCGCAGGGCAATGTCTTGCGGCAGCAGCTTGAAGCTCAGCTTGTTCTGCCCCTGCTTCAGCGAAGCGAGCGGTATGTTCAATACGTTCTTCACAGCTCCTCCACCAATCGCCGCACAACCGTATCGGCCTTCACATTCTCCGCCTCGGCCGCGAAGTTGGTAACGATGCGATGTCTGAGCACGGGGCGGGCGACCGCCTTCACGTCGTCAATCGCCGGCGTGTACCGGCCATCGAGCATCGCGCGGGTCTTGGCCCCGAGAATCAGATACTGCGACGCACGCGGCCCCGCGCCCCAGCTCACCCAATCGCGGATGAACTGCGGGCTCGTCTCGGCTGATGGCCGGGTGGCGCCGGCCAGCTTCACCGCATAGGCGATGACCTCGTCCGCCACCGGCACCCGGCGCACCAGCCCCTGCAGCTCGGCTATCTCCGCGGCAGTCAGCACCCGGGAAAGATCCGGCACGTACGCCGAGGTCGTGCTCTTCACAATATCCATCTCCTCGGCCGGGCTCGGGTAGTCTACGAACACCGAGAACATGAACCGGTCGAGCTGAGCCTCAGGTAATGGATAGGTGCCTTCCAACTCAATCGGGTTCTGGGTCGCGAGGACGAAGAACGGCTTGGGCAGCGGATAGGTCCGGCCCGCCACGGTCACGTGATACTCCTGCATCGCCTGCAGCAAAGCAGCCTGGGTCTTGGGCGGGGTCCGGTTTATCTCGTCGGCCAGCACCACGTTGGCGAACACCGGCCCCTCGACGAACCGGAAGGCCCGTCGCCGGGTGGTCGAGTCCTCCTCGATTATCTCGGTGCCGGTTATGTCCGAAGGCATCAGGTCGGGCGTGAACTGCACCCGGTTGAACGACAGGTCGAGGACCTGGGCCAGCGTGTTCACGAGCATCGTCTTGGCCAGCCCGGGCACACCGATGAGCAGCGCGTGGCCGTGCGCCAACAGGCAGGTCAGCACCTGCTCAACCACGACCTTCTGCCCGATTATCGCCTTGGCGACTTCCTGCTCAATCCGCGACCTCGCCTCGCCGAGCCGCCGTACCGCCTCAACGTCGCCCTGCGTCCGCACGCTACTCATACGCGACCTCGCGGCCCGCCAGGCTTGTACGTGTCCGTCTCATTATCAGCCATTATCTACCTTGTCACTCCAAAGCCCGAAGTTCGAAGCTCTAATGACGATTGAAACTCGAATGACCAAACGGAGACAGCGCCAACAAACGCGTCGCCCTTCGGCTCCCGCATTTCGCCACTTGGTCATTGAATCGACATTCGGACTTCGTCATTCGGACTTAGTCCGAGCGCCGAGCTCGACCGCGGTAGCTACTTCTTCTTCCCGACCAGCTTGTCGAGCACAAGCGGCAGGGTCGTGTACTCCATGTCCTTGAGGCCCAGCCGGTGCGGCTCGAACGGCCCATGCCGGCGCAGCATCTCCCCGATCTCATTCGCCTGCTGGCGGGCAAGGTCGAACGACGGGTCGTCGAACATGTCCCGCGGCCCGACTAGCGTGCCTTCGTTCACCTGGAAACCGAGCGCGATGACCCGCGGCGGCCCGTCGAACCGAGAAGGCGTCGCCTGCGGCACCGACACCGGCATCAGCGGCCCGTAGTGCGAGCCCCGCATCCAGCCGGAAACGATGTGCGGGAACGAGAACGGCTCCAGAATCTCGCCGATGGCAGGCAACCCGGACTGACCGCGCACGATGCACACCGGGTCGTCCTTGCCCACGTACTTGCCAGCTATGAGGGCCAGCTTCTGGGTCGAACTCGCCGCGGCAATCTCGCCACCCTTGGTGTAGACGTTCTTGATGATGTAGTTCTCGGGCGAACCGATGAGGCACAGCAGATCGTACATCTGCTCCGGGCAGGAAAGGAACATGTCCCGCCCCTGATGGATGTCGTGCACCTCGAACTTGAACCCGTCGTGCATGCTCGGGTCGATGACGAGCCCGATGGTGTTGAACGGGTCCGCGAACATCTTGTACAACGGATAATTCCAGGCCCCGGGCGCGCACTTATCCCCGCAGAAGACCACGATCGGCTCGCTCTTCCGCTCTACGAACGTCAACTCGGCCACGCCCGGCCCCATACCCTTCACGTTGCCGCAGAAAGAATCGGCCAACATGTCCTGCCCGGCGCCGTACAGCTTCAGCTTCTTCGCCAGTTCGGTGCCCTTGGAGAAAACGTCCCAGGCCAGGCCATGAATGACCTTGGAATCATTCCCCAGCCAATGGGTCATGACCAGCTCAAGGTCGTCACCGCACGCGGAAACGTGGAAGTCGGCGATGGTGCCCGACGCCATGGCCTTGTCGAGATGCTTCTCGGCCAGTTCCATGATGTCAGGGTGCGACGCCGAATGGCCCACGTAGCCGCCGATGTCGGCCTTGATAACCGAGACGGTGACGGGCTTCTGCTTGACAACTGCTGATGTCTTCTTAGGCAAGGGTCCTCCTTAGGTAAGTTAGAAATCTTAGGCCAAGACCGCCTGAGAGTCAACCCGCGCCGAGACGATCAACCGCAGATGTCGCAGATGTGAAGACCGCCAAGTCGGGGACATGACCGCCCAAATGGGGACTGTACCGCGCTGAGTCCGACGCAAGCGCTCCGTGGGACTGTCCCCATTTGGCACCATCGGAACTGCATCCTGCCTTCGCGCCTGATCGTGTCCCAAACCCGACAGAGGAGACTAACCGCAGATTACGCAGATGTCGCAGATGGCACAGACGTGAAAGACGCCAAGAGCGCCAAGGACGGGGACATGACCCAATTCCGTCGAGGAATTGGGATCGTGTCCCAAGTCCGACCCGGATGAGACTATCCACAGATTTCGCAGATTACACAGATTCCATCCGCTCTTCATCCGCCACTGGATCCCCAGACCACTTGGCCACTACTCGCCCACAGACGGACGCAGATTCGCGTGCAACGGAACGCGGCCAGTTTCTTATAAGTCCCCAAGAATTCCGACCCGGAAATCCACTAACTTCTCTCTTTTCAATTCACTATTCACTCTTTCCGAATCTCCCCTATCCCATCCCCCCGGCTATTCTGGAGATTACTCCCCGAGTTACCCGGAGGCCAATTCCGAGGGTTACCCGGAAGGCTATTCGAGGAGCAATTCGGAGAGCTACCCGGACAGCTATTCGGAGGATTACCCGGAAATCTATCCTCCCCGCTAGTCGGAGATCTACCCGGGAAGCTATCGGGAGAGCTGTCCCGAGGATTGCTCGCGGAATTCCCCGGAGAATTGCTCAGGAAGTAATCCTGAGAGCAATCTACCGAGCTATCGGGAGGATTACCCGGAGAATAACTCGGGGAACTCCAAGGCGGGTCGCCTGCCCGGCTATCTGGCGAGCAGTCTGACGGACTCCGGTCGTGACCTACTCAGTCACGACAACCTTGCGGACAGCTTGCGGCTTGTGGCTTGAGGCTTGTGGCTGCTCCCGCACAAAGTACACGCCGGACGACAGCGCCCGCACGTCATTCGCGCCGGGATGAAGGTCCAGCACCTTCCGGCCGGAAGCGTCGAGCAACTCGTCATTGACCTCGGAGGCCCCTGTCGGACAGCGCGCACGTCGCTCTTGGCTGGCAACTCAGCCAGCCTCATGCCCAGTTTCTGCGGAAACCAGAGCGAATCCTCAGTACGTTTCGCCATGGCTCCAGTTTACCCAAGAGGGGAGCGTGGCATCAATGCTGTTGGAAATCGGGGCTATTGCAGGTGAAAGGTGCATGCAGACGGACGTAAGCTGTCATCCGGCGTTGGATCGCGTCGACGGTGCTGAGTCCGGAGACGACTTCCCGTAGGCTTCCGTGCAT
>DATJQV010000052.1 GCA_035505375.1 bacterium
GGAGACCAAGTCCGACTACGACAAGGAGAAGCTGCAGGAGCGGCTGGCGAAGCTCGCTGGCGGCGTCGCGGTCATCAACGTCGGCGCTTCCACCGAAGTCGAGATGAAGGCGAAGAAGGCGCTGGTCGAGGACGCGCTGCATGCGACCCGGGCCGCGGTCGAAGAGGGCGTAGTGCCGGGCGGCGGCATAGCGCTGACGATCAAGCTGCGTCGGTCGAACCTCGTCGGCATCACGGGCACGAACGGCAAGTCGGCAACGCCATCGTGGGGGCAGGCCGCTTCGCGTCGCGCGACGAGTTGGACCGGCAGGGCCGCATGCTGCTGCCAGAATAGCGTCTCGACAGCCCAGTTCGAGCCGGGTTCGTCGTTCAAGGATGGTGTTCCTCTTCATCGGCTTCTTCCCCAAGGTCGAGCCCAAGTGCATCAGAAGCACACCGGCACAACGCAGAACTCCATGTATTGGGGTATGCGGAGTTGCTCCGAATGGCGCCACTTCACCACCACTTCGAACCGGTCGGACGGGGCGTGTCTGGTGTGTACGTTCCACCCACACAGGGTCGGAACCAAGGTCGATCTCAAGCGGTCGGCTTTCTGCAATAGCAGAGCGTCGCTCTCTGACGGTAGCTCGAATCCGGCGATGCGCTGGAAGGAGGCCGCATGAAGAGGTGCACCAGGTCACGCGAGCATGTGCCGAGTGATTCCGAACTCGACGCGATGGACAAATTCATTCGCCTTGTCCGGGCGGGCAAGCGCCCTTCCACGGCTTCCTTCCTGAGTCGCTACCCTGAGTTTGCCGATACCCTCAGACCCGTGCTGGAGGGTATGACAGCCCTGCACACCGAGTACCGTCGGTTTCAGAAGCAGCTTCCGGGCGCGGACGTGGCGGCCGTCTTCGGCGTGCCGGGTCCCCGGGCGTCGGGCCGGAGCCGGTGAGGGCATACTCAACATGAACTGAGCCACTGTCCCCCCCTCGGTCTCCAGCGTATTACTCGTGGGGCCTGCGGAGTGCAACGCGGTGATGCCGGCCGTTGCTCTGCCGTGGCACCCGAAAGGACACGGATGAACACCGATGGTGAGGGTAAGCAGAGATCGGTCATGAGCGCCATTCAGTGCGTGCAGAGCGGCGAAGTGAACGCCTACAGCGTGATCTTTGAGATCTGCGACGATTCGCTTCGCTCGTTCATCAGTATGAGCTGCTGGCAGTTGGGCGGGGATTTCGTCTCCGAGGTCGCCATCCGCACGCACGAGTACGCCCTCAAACATCTGGCCGAGTACGACTCAGACAAAGGCGCATCGTTTCAGACATGGCTGAACTGGCAGTCGCTCAATGTCGCGGCCCAGGTGATGGCAGAACGGTGCGGGCATCGGTTCGTCCAGCGCGACGAGGGGAAACATGATGCGTACTTGCCGTCCGCTGCCGGGCCGGAGGCGGCCCAGGACGTGAAGGAGCGCGACCAGGCTTTGCGGCAGGAATTGAAGGCGCTGCCTGAGGATGAGCGGTTGACCATCGCCCATCACGACCTCGCGGGCCGCACGTTCGCCGAGACCGCCCAAGCAACCGGACTGACCGTGAGACAAGTCCGGTACAAGAGAGAACGGGCCCTGGCGGTGATGAAGCGGCGATTGCAGGAACGCGGCTTTCGACCGGTGGAGGTCGATTCCACGCCGGCTCCGATATTCTACGGCTGGGACCACACCGAGCCGGATGATGAATACACGACGTCAGTAACCGCAATCCTGCCCGATGGACCGGATACGCTGGTCGGCGCTGCGGCCCACGACTTGCCTGAGGACGAAGTAGAGAAGTAGGCCTCCCCGACACAACGCAGGCCGCCGGGTTTCCGGCGGCCTGCATCTGTTTTGGCAAATCGAGCTTTGAGAACTACATAACTATACGAAGGGGCAGAGAGGACCAGAGGTCCAGTGGTCTAGTGATCAATGGATCGAGTGGTCCGAAGCCCCGAGTCCGAACAAGCTCAAGCCGTGCGGCAAGTCCGCACAGAAAGGCAGGGTCCCATGATGGATCCAGCAAAGAGAATCGCGAACTGGAACGCGAAGTACAACACCGAGCGTATCAAGGGGACACTCGATGACAAGCGGCCAGGCATGCTGGCCAGCGTCACCGCGGTGTTCCCGATGATCACGGCCATGGAGCTGCAGGTCAAGCAGGTCTGCGATGGAGCCGGAGTGCCGACCATCCAGTACCCGTTCTACCTCAACTTCGGCCGGGAGATCTGGGCGCTTTCCCGCAAGGAAGTGTCCGGTCAGTCGCTCGCGCTCGAGGTCGCGATTCTGATCACGAAGTGGACCGCACGCGGCCTGACCCAGGCCGTGCTGCAGGCCATCCGCACCGACGTCTTCAACGTCAGCGCGCCCATCGCGCCGTAACGGGAAAAATGGGGATTGTACCGCGCCAAGTCCGACGTCGGCGCTCTGAGGGACTGTCCCCATTTTTCACGACGGTTGGGAAGGAGAGGCGGGCGGGGCTGGGCAACCGACTCCGCCCGCCGATTGACGAAGAACGAGAAACGAAGAACGATGTACGAAGCGGAAGGAGGTGGCTTCTGAGGACCAGACGAAGGCAGAAGTCAGAAGCTAGATGTCAGAAGCTAGAAGTTGGGAAGGGAAGGAGGTGATATACATGCTGTTCATAGTACAGGCGTTCGTATTCCTGCTGCAGACGGCGCTAGGGGCTTCGGGGGTTAACCTGACGCTCACGGCTGCTGGGTCTGCACCTTCGGGTGCGACGTTGCTGGGTACCACGGCAGTCGTGCAGACCGGGGTGGCCGTTTTGACCATCTCGCGCGGCACCGGGCCATCGAAGCACACGTACTGGACCGGCTACTGGTCGGCTGCCGTAAGCTAATCAGGGCTGGTGAAGGAGGAAGGGCCGCGCCATCCGGCGCGGCCTTCCGCTGGTTTCCGCGCATGGCCGGCATCTAACCGGTTGACTACTATGCCGACGATTCCGAACACCGACTTCCAGCTCGCGCACTAGTCCGGCCGCCCTTGTTTGCGTGAGGCTGGATTGACGGATACTCTTAAGGCGTGACCAGTCCTGACTCTCTCTCGGACCGCGACGCGGCGCTTGTCGCCCAAGTCGCGCGCGGGGATGAAGCCGCGTTCGAGGAGCTGGTCGGAAGGCATCAGCATTCCGTGTTCAACACCATCCACCGTTATGTCGGTGACCGCAGCGCGGCCGACGACATTGCCCAGGAAGTCTTCGTCATCGTCTGGAACAAGGCGGGCACGTTCAAGGGCAAGTCGTCGTTCGCAACGTGGCTGTATCGGATCGTCGTGAACCAGTGCTTGCAGTTCCGCCGCCGCCGACAGCGAAGGCCCGCGGCAGTCTCGATTGACGCCATGGACGCGGAAAGCCCGCCAGACGCGCTGCAGGTCGGAGACGGCCGCGAGCAGGCGGAGAGAACCGCCGCAGTAAGGCGGGCGCTGGCCGAGTTGCCTGACCGGCAGCGGATCGCCCTCGTGCTATCACACTATGAGGGACACACCTACACTGAAATTGCGGAGATGATGGGTACGTCGGTGCCGTCGGTCGAGTCGCTCATATTCAGGGCCAAGGACGAACTGCGGCGCAAGCTCATTGGCCTTCGGAGCAGACCATGAAGCAAAGTCCGAACGCCGAAGTGCGAATGTCGAAGTACAGGCAGCAGATGATACTCGCGCGCGCAAGTATTCGCATGTCACTGGCATCTAACAAGGCAGGTAGATGATGAACTGTTCAGATGTCCGCAAGAAACTGGCCGCCTTCAGCGATGGCGGCCTAGACCCGGCGGCCAAAGAGCTGGTTTCCCGGCACTTGGATTCGTGTCCCGGCTGCCGGGAGGAACTCGTCCAGTTGCAGCAGCTCGATTCCGAGCTCGACCGGTTCGCCGCAGTCGAGCCCGAACCGTATTTCTCGACGCGGGTCAGGCAACGGATTGCCGCCCGGCAGGCACATCGACGGTCGCCGTGGTTTGGCCGCGTGCTGGTACCAACCGGAGCCGTCGGAGCGATCTTGTTTGCTGCCTTGGTGGGAACCAGCCTGGGCAAGACCGTGTATGGTTGGAGAACATCGGCGCGGACGACAACGCAAGTCGCCGGAACCAGCCTTTCCGTGCTCGATGTGCCGGAGAGCGGGTCCCTCGCTCAGTTCAGCGAGCGGCTTTTCCCGGGAGGTGGAAATGAATAGGAAGTTGCTCGTCGTCGGCCTCGTGGTCTCGGTGTTGATAAACCTCGTGGCGATTTTCACGTTCGGTTCCTTCTGGCGTGAGGAATCACGCCGCAGGCATGGTCCGCCGCCCGCGCCCGCAGCCGGCAATCCGCAGCAATCGTTGGGCGCACTGAAAGAAAGATTCCAGCTCACCGACGCGCAGATGGACACGATGCGCGCCCTCTTTGAGTTCCGACGTACGACCCAGCGGCCGGTGCGCGACCGGCTGGAGGCACAGCAGGCAGAGATACTCAGGCTCCTGCAGGAACCGGAACTCAACCAGGCCCGCGTGGACTCGCTGCTGCAGGGCGTCATTGCCGCCCAGGATTCGCTCGAAGCCGGGGCGCTGGGAGTGATGTTGCGCATGAGGAACGCCCTGACACCTGAGCAGCGTCTCCGTCTGCCGGAGTTGTTCCGCGACCTGCAGCAGGCCGGGCAGCAGCCGCAGAGCGGCTCTCGTCCCGGTCCGGATAAGGAACCGGGCAAAGGTCCTCGCCCCGGGCCAGGGGGAGAACCTCGGCCCGGCCAAATGCCTTCAGAAGGACCGGGCCCCGGCCAGCCGCCGCCCGCAGGCCCTGGTCACAAGTAGAACGACATCGCATTGAGCCGGCACGTCGCTGCTCGAATCGCCGCGATACTGGCTCTTGCGCTCGTCCTGTCGGCCAATGGGCTTGACTATCCGGTCGTGGATACCCACCAGGATAGCTGCTACGACACACTCCACGTTATCCCACCGCCCGCGCCGGGCCAGCCGTTCTTCGGCCAAGACGCCCAGTTCAACGGCAATCAGCCGTCGTACCGGAAGAACGGCGACGGCACGGTGACGGACCTGAACACAGGCCTGATGTGGGTGCAGGAGCGCGGCGTTATGACGTCGGCGGACAGCGCCATATCGGGCGCGGCCGACTGCCGGATCGGAGGCTATTCGGACTGGCGGCTGCCGAACGCCAAGGAGCTGCAGTCCGTCGTGGACTACACGCGCGCGCCTGCGGCCATCAACTCGTCCCAGCGCGGGCCGGCAATCGACACGTCGGTCTTCGCAATCACCGCCATAACCAACGAGCGCGGGGACACTGACTACCCGTGGTTTTGGACCGGCACGACCCATCTCGACGGGCCGCTTGGCTCACAGTACACGCCGGCGGTCTACGTCACGTTCGGCCGGGCCTCGGGCTGGATGATGCTCCCCGGCAACTCGTACTATTCGTTCCTCGACGTGCACGGTGCCGGGGCGCAGCGGTCCGACCCCAAGCGCGGCAGCCCGAAAGACTTCTACCTCGGCCTCGACTCGCTGGGCGATTCGGTATTCGGCCGGGGTCCGCAGGGCGACTGCATCCACATCGAGAACTACGTCCGGCTGGTCCGCAACGCCGGCGCCGGCATAGAACAAGGGCACAGCGCGCTGCCTGGCCGCGACCGCCCGACATTTACCGCATGCCCCAACCCGTTCCGCACCCAGACAGCTATCAGCCTACAGCTAACGGCTAACAGCCCGGCGCGGATAGCGGTGTGCGATGCGTCCGGCCGCATCATCCGCTCGTTCGCTATTCGCAAATCGCCATTCGCCAATCGTTATTCAGTAACCTGGGACGGTGCCGACGGCAGCGGCAGTCGCGTCAGCCCGGGCGTCTGCTTCTTCAGGCTCGACTGCGCTGGGACCGCTGCTGAAGCCAAGCTGCTCAAGCTGGACTAGCGGTCAGCAACGACAAACGGTGTGACAAAGGGCGGGGACTGAATCGCGATCGTTCTTCATGGGTCAGCGCCGGTCCCGCACTCAACCCAGGAAAGCATCATGCGTTTGATGCACTGCGACTCCTTGTGGCAGCCGGAGCACCGCAAGTTTGACGGCTACCGGAGCATCTAAATAGCGGTATGGGCATATTATCAGTACTTCTTCTGAGCTTCGCGCTGAGGTCGACCGTAGCTCAGGTCCCGAGTTCCGGCATCAGCGCCATGCAGTTGGATCTGCCGGCCATGACACTCATCAAGAGCGGGGATTTTGTGATGGGTGACCATTATGGCTATGTTGACACGGCACATCCGAGCGACGAGGTTCCTCTGCATACGGTCCATATAGACTCTTTCTACATCGGCACTTACATCACCACCAATCAGGAGTACTGCGACTATCTGAACTCCGCGTATGGGCAGGGGCTCATCCATGTAAACAACAACATCGTCTATCCGGTGGGCGACACTCACATGCTATACCTCACCCATCAGGATTCGGTGTACTACAGCATCGGCTGGAACGGCAGCACGTTCTCGGTCGTCGATTTCAGGGCTAAGCACCCGGTCGTGGGTGTGCTGTGGCTGGGCACGGCCGCGTACTGCAACTGGTTGAGCCAGCAGGAGGGATTCTCCCAGTGCTACGACCTTTCGACCGGGAAGTGCGATTTCACCAGGAACGGCTTCCGGCTGCCCACCGAGGCGGAATGGGAATACGCCGGCAGGGGCGGGCAGTACAATCCATACTACATCTATCCCTGGGGGAATGACACGACGAACCCGGCCATCGCCAACTGGCCAAGTTCCGGCGACCCGTATGAAACGGGTCCGTATCCGTATACTACGCCGGTCGGATTCTACGACGGGTCGCTGAGGCGGAAATCCGACTACAACTGGCCCGGCAGTGATACGACCTACCAGACGGCAAACGGAGGCAACGCGTACGGCCTTTACGACATGGCGGGCAATGTCTGGGAGTTCATCAACGACTGGTACAACAAGGACTACTACAGCGTCAGCCCCTATTCCAATCCGCCTGGTCCGGACACGGGCTCAACCATGCCCGATGGGAAACCCTGCCACGGCATGAGGGGCGGGAATTGGTGGAGCGGGACCTTTGGCTGGTCGCGAGTCTCGAACCGCGACCCTTCGTACTACCGCGGGCCGGGGAACGACTGGTTCCACGTCGGATTCCGGGTCGCTCGTCCCTTGCGTGGGGCGGGCGTCGACGATGGCGCTGTGACAACTCCGCGCCTCAAGCTGCTGGCGAACAATCCCAATCCGTTCCGTTTCTCAACCCGCCTCACGTACAGCGTTCCGTCAACGGGGCTCGTGACGCTGCGGGTGTACGACGTCCTGGGGCACGAGGTGGCGACGCTGGTCAACGCGACGAAGCAGCCCGGCTCCTACGCCGTACAATGGGATGCGCGCAGAAACGCGGCAGGCGTTTACTCGTGCCGTTTGCAGGCCGGCGGTGAGACGACGACCCGCACACTGCAACTGGTCAAGTAATCTTGTACCGACAACCATGAAACCACAAGGAGATGCGATGGCGAGGAAGAGTCTGTTTGTGCTTCTGCTGCTGGTGCTGGGTCACCAATCGCTGTTCGGACAGCCGCGCACAGTCGGCCTGTTTCTGAACGACACGACCCAGGCCTACAAGGGCTATACGCTGTTCTATCCGAAGCTGTACAAGTCAACCTACCTGATCAACAACGAAGGGCGCCTGGTCCACAAGTGGTCGAGGAGCACCTATGCACCGGGCCAGGCGGTTTTCATCCTTTCCAACGGCAATCTCCTGCGGACGTGCAGCGTAGTGAACGACTCGGTCAACACCGGCGGCGGTGAGGGCGGAAGGGTCGAGGAATACACGTGGGATGACTCGCTGGTCTGGCAGTTCGATTACTCGACCTCGACCTACATGACTCACCATGATATTCGCCAGCTCCCCAACGGGAATATCATCATGATCGCCTGCGAGAAGAAGACCATTCCCGAGGTCATCCAGGCCGGTTTCGACACGAGCAAGTTCTCGGCCGAGTTCTACCAGAACGGCTACCTTCTTCCCGACTACGTCATCGAAGTCCAGCCCACGTTCCCATCGGGCGGCAACATCGTCTGGGCATGGCACGTCTGGGACCACCTCATCCAGGACTTCGACTCGACCAAGTCGAACTACGGCGTGGTCTCCAGCCACCCGGAGCTCATCAGTTGTGACGCGCCGGGCGGGAGCGGGACCCTGGCCTGCTTTTGGAACCACATGAACGCCATCTACTACAACGCGAAGTTCGACCAGATTTGTCTGAGCGTGCGCGGCAACAGCGAGGTGTGGGTCATCGACCACTCGACGACGACCGTCCAGGCAGCCGGCCATTCCGGAGGAAAGTACGGCCA
This sequence comes from bacterium, assembly GCA_035505375.1. Lineage (NCBI taxonomy): Bacteria > bacterium. Next base: position 8,333 of record DATJQV010000052.1, read on the forward strand.
CGGCGGAGACCTGCTGTACCGCTGGGGAAATCCGGCAGAATACAAGCTGGGCAACCAGAGCAACGAGATGCTCTTTCAGCAGCACGACGCGCACTGGGTTGACTCAGGCTGTCCGGGCGCCGGCGACATGCTCTGTTTCAACAACGGCGAAGGCCGGAATTACTCATCCATCGACCAGTTCACGCCGCCGGTCGACACAGCCGGAGTCTATCACCGGGGTTCCGGCCAAGCCTTCGGCCCGACCGCGTTGAGCTGGACTTTCGTCTACACGCCGCCCGAGTCGATGTTCGCGCAGGATATCTCCAGCGCCCAGCGTGAGCCGAACGGGAACACGCTGATCTGCAACGGTCCGCTCGGACGGTTCTTCGAAGTGACGTCAGCGGGCACGATAGTCTGGAAGTACGTGAACCCGGTCGTGCAGAACGGGCCCCTGCACTACAACGACAGCATTCCCCACGACCCGCACAAGTCCGACCAGTTGCAGAACGACGAATTCCGGGTGCAGCGTTATGCGCCGACCTACGCGGCGTTCAACGGCAAAGACCTGACGCCCGGCGACCCCGTTGAGCTGGGTGGATTCGCGGTCGCGGAACCGGCCTCGACCCTCGTACCGGCCAGCGCCAGATTCCTCGCCGGACCCAGCGCTTTCCGAGATAACGCGACTATCGCCTTCTCCCTGCCCGAGGCGGCCGAAGTGGAGCTTGCGGTGTACGACTGCCGCGGCGCGCTGGTTACCGTGCTGGGCAGGGGTCCGTTGTCTGCCGGCTCGCACCGGTTCGCGTGGCATGCCGGGTCCTCGCCCAACGGCGTCTACGTCTGCCGCCTGCGGACGGGCACCGTGACTCTGAGTGAGAAACTGCTTAAGCTTGACTAGGAGTTATGCATGAAGCGCCTGGTTAGATTCGGTAGTCTCTTTGCCTCCCTCTTCCTGCTGCTGGCCGCGGCATCGCCAGTCGCGGCAGTGCAGCATACGCTGGGTCTTTTCCTCGACGACTCAGCCGCCTGCAACGGCTACACACTATTCTGCCCGCTGCACTACGGCACGGCCTATCTCATCAACGACAGCGGCATGCTCTGTCACTCGTGGCCCAGCATCCAGGCCGGCCAATGCGCGTGGCTGCTGGAGAACGGTGAGCTGCTGCATACCGGCAACGCCGGCAACAACTCCTACTTTCCGAATGCCGGCGGCGGTGGGAGATTCATGGAGTACGATTGGGACGGCAACCTGGTTTGGAGCTTCAAGTACTCGGACAGCATGCACCTCCAGCACCACGAGGTCAGGCAGCTTCCCAACGGCAACGTGCTGGCAATCGCATATGACCGCGTGCCCTACAGCCAGGCCATCGCCGAGGGACGCCGGCCCGACTACCTGCCCGACAGCGTCGTGTGGGCGGATGAGGTCATTGAAGTGCAGCAGACCGGCGAGTCCACCGGCACGGTTATCTGGGAGTGGCACGTGCAGGACCATCTGATTCAGGACTACGACTCGACCAAACTGAACTTCGGCGTGGTGGGCAACCACCCGGAGCTGGTCGACTTCAACTTCGGGCCGACCAAGGCCTGTTGGAATCACACCAACTCAATCTACTACAACGCCGACCTTGACCAGATTCTCCTCAGTGTTCGGAACAACAGCGAGATATGGGTCATCGACCACTCGACGACCACCACCCAGGCAGCAAGTCACACCGGAGGAAAGTACGGCCACGGCGGAGACCTGCTGTACCGCTGGGGCAATCCCCAAGCCTACCGCGCCGGAACCGCCTCCGACCAGAAGCTCTTCCAGCAGCACGACGCCGAGTGGATTCCTGCGGGCTGTCCGGGAACGGGCCACATGACCATTTTCAACAACGGCCTCGGACGTCCGGGAGGAAACTACACGACCGTGGACGAGATAGTGCCGCCTGTGGACTCGCTCGGCAACTACTACCTGCCTACCGGCGGGCACTACGGCCCGGACACGATGGCATGGATATACGCCGCGTCTCCCGAAACGAGCTTCCATTCACTGGAAATCGGCTGCGCGCAGCGCGAGCCCAATGGTAACACGCTGATTGACGACGGCACCCATGGCGTCTTCTTCGAGATCGCCCCGGATACGAGCATGGTCTGGCGGTACGTGAACCCGGTTAGCGATTCCGGCCCGCTTTATCAAGGCGACACGGCCGGGAACGACCCCAACCATTCGGATCAGAAGATGAGTTCCGTGTTCAAGATTCACCGCTATGCGCCGGACTACGCCGGCCTCGTCGGCCACGACCTCACTCCGCAGGGCCCGATTGAGCGCCACCTGCCGGGCGTCGCGGAACAGGCAGCCCGAATCGTGTCGGCGCCGCGCCTGCTCACGAACCTGCCCGGTGTTCTCACCATCGCCAACCTGCCCGCGCAGGGCGAGGTCGAGCTTTACTCGGTGTCGGGTCGCTTGCTGCGGCGAACAGCCGTAGCAGTTGGCCAGTCGTCGCTCCGGCTTGACCTCAAGTCTCTGCCGGCCGGCGCCTGCCTCTGCGTCGTCAAAGGAGCAAGCGGCGAAGTTGCACTGCGAGCCAAGGCCGTAATAATCAGATAGCGCGTGAAAACAGCGACAGTTCTGACGCTCGGCCTTCTCCTGTTCGAAATCGGCCTTGTCTCAGCCCAGCCTGAGCCATGGGTGCATCCGGACGGATCAATCCATTACTACAACGCGGTCGCGGCTCCTGCCGGCATCAACTGGGCTGCGGCGTCGGACTCGGCGCAACGTCCCGGCGGCTATCTTGCCACCATTACCTCGCAGGCCGAGAACGATTTCGTCTACGGTCTCGTTGATTCCGGCATCTACTGGCACCAACGTTCGGGCAAGTGGGCCGGGCCGTGGCTGGGCGGCAAACAGCGGCTCGGTGCGCCCGAGCCGGACAGCGGCTGGCAGTGGATAGACGGCGAGCCCTTCAGCTACAGCAACTGGTCGCCGGGTGAGCCCGACAACCAGGGCGACGAAAACGCTATCAACTTCGGCGAGTCCGCGAGCGGCCGGATTCCCACGTGGAACGACTTGAGCGACGCCGACACCGCAGTCCACGGCTACGTCGTCGAGCTCTCGGCCGACTCGACCACCATCGGGCTGCTCCAGAACGACACGAACGCGTCCGTCGGCTACAACCTGTTCGAGTCGAACCGCGCGCGCTTCATCTACCTCGTCGACAACAAGGGCCGCTACATCCACTCCTGGTACAGTACCTATCCGCCCGGGCTGTCCAACTACCTGCTCGAAGACGGTAGCCTGCTCCACACCGCGATGATAGGCAACACCCACTTCACGCCGGGCGGCAGCGGCGGCCGAGTCGAGCGCTACGACTGGGACGGCAACCGGACCTGGTTCTACAACTACTCGAGCAGCAACTACTGCCAGCACCATGACGTCGAGCCCCTGCCGAACGGCCACGTGCTGCTGGTGGCCTGGGAGCTGAAGACGCGAGCCGAGGCCATCGCGGCCGGCAGAGATACGACCAAGCTCACCGACAACGAACTCTGGCCCGACCATGTGGTCGAGGTCGACACGGCGAACGACAGCATCGTCTGGGAGTGGCACGTCTGGGACCACGTAATACAGGACTACGACTCCACCAAATCCAACTACGGCGTGGTGGCCAACCACTCGGAACTGGTTGACCTGAACTACATCCGGAACGGGAATACCGGCGCCGACTGGATTCACACCAATGCCGTTGACTACAACCCGCAGTTCGACCAGATACTGCTGAGCGCGCACGACTTCGGCGAGGTCTGGGTGATTGACCACTCGACCACGACCGCGCAGGCAAAGGGTCACACCGGCGGCCGTTACGGTATGGGCGGCGACCTGCTCTACCGCTGGGGCAATCCGCAAGCCTACCGCGCCGGCGGTACGAGCAACCGGAAGTTCTACGGCCAGCACGACTCCAAGTGGATAGTGACCGGACTGCCCGGGGCCGGCCACATCATGGTCTACAATAACGGCCCGGGCAGGCCCGGTGGCCAGTACTCGACGGTTGACGAATTCGTCCCGGACTGCGACAGCACCGGCCACTACAATCGTCCCGCGCCGGGCAGCCCGTTCGGCCCGTCCGCGCAGTCCTGGATATATGCGGCCACGCCGCCGGCCAGCTTCTTCTCGGCGAGCATCTCGGGTGCTGAGCGTCTGCCGAACGGCAACACCCTCATCTGCGAAGGTAACAGCGGCTACTTCTTCGAGGTGACGCGCGACTCACAGGTCATCTGGCGCTACCTCAACCCGCAGACCGACTCGCTGCGCCTGTACCAGGGCGACACGGTTCCGAGTGGCGTCTCGGACAAGCAGAACGCCACGTTCCGCGTCACCCGGTACGCGCCCGACTACGCGGGCCTCGTCGGCAAGAACCTGACGCCCGGATACCCGCTAGAGCGCTACCGCTCGCCGGTGCTGGGGCTGGCCGAAGTTGCGAGGCAACCTGTTCGTCCCGGCATTGCCCTCAGCGTGCAGCCGAATCCCGCTCGGGTGGGGAGCGCTATCAGCCTACAGCTAACTGCTAACGGCTCGGAGCAAGTCTCGGTCTTCGACGCTTCCGGCCGCCTCATCCGGTCCCTCCCTCAATCTAGAATCTCCAATCTTGCATCCAAAATGATCTGGGACGGTCGCGACGCTTCCGGCCGTCTCTGTCCGCCGGGCGTCTACGTCTGCCGCCTCTCTGCCACCGGCGGCGCGGCGACGCGGAAGCTGGTGCTCGCGAACTAGGGCCGTACAAGGAGAAAGAGCATGAACACCAAGGTCTTGATTTTCCTTCTCGCTGTTGTCTTTGGTTCGGCGTTTGCGGCGCCGCCTTTGCCCGCACCCACGCTCGACACCGTGAACTTCATCGGCGCTGAGATACTCAGCCGGCCGACCAACCACTCAGTGACGGTCAGTGTCATACCCAGGGTCGCGCTCGTAGTCCGCTTCGAATACGGCACCGACACGACCTACGGCAGCCTGACGCCGGCGGAGACGACCGTGGCCGACACGCCGCACTTCTTCGTGCTCGGCGGGCTACTGCCCGACCTGCAATACTACTACCGAATGCGCTACGTTGTCGTGGCAAACGGCGAATCGCTCGTGGGTCCGGGCCGCACGTTCCACACTCAGCGACCTCCGGGCGAGAAGTATGTCTTCGACGTCGAGGCCGACCCCCACATGCTCCCGGCCCAGGGTGACACAGCGCCGGCGTTTGAGCAGACGCTCGCGACCCTCGCGGCCGACAAGCCCGACTTCCTAGTCGACCTTGGTGACAACTTCATGTTCGACAAGTGGAAGACGCCCGCCCCGGAAACCATCCTGATGCGGGTGCTCGACTACCGCCAATGGTGGAGCGAGGCCTGTCACTCGATACCGCTCTTCATCACTCTCGGTAACCACGAAGGTGAGCAGGGCTGGGACCTCGACTCGACGCCAACGAGTACGCCGGTGCTCTTCACCAACGCCCGCAAACGCTACTACTGGAACCCGGTGCCGGACGGCTTCTACACCGGCGACACCATTCCGGAGCAGTACGTCGGCCTGCGCCAGGACTACTACGCCTGGAACTGGGGCAACGTCCAGTTCGTGGTGCTCGACCCCTACTGGCATACCATGACCAAACCGCACGGTCTGGAGACCAACTGGGACTGGACCCTGGGTCGAGCCCAATACGACTGGCTCAAACAGACGCTCGAGCAAAGCAGCGCGAAGTTCAAGTTCGTATTCATCCACCACCTGGTCGGCGGCAATATCGACTCGTCGGCGCGGGGTGGAATCGAATACGCCCATTTCTACGAATGGGGCGGGCTCCGTTCTGACAGCACCTGGGGCTTCGACTCGCTCCGTTCGGGCTGGGGCGTGCCGATTCACCAACTGCTGATTGACAACCACGTGGACATCCTCTGGCACGGCCACGACCACTTCTTCGGCAAACAGGACACCGACGGCATCGTCTACCAGGAGTGCCCGCAGCCTGCGCGTGCGAGGTGGGAAAGCCTGCCTAACCAAGCGCCCAAGTACGGCTACAAGAGCGGCGTCATCATGGGCAGCCGCGGCTACACGCGGGTCACGATGGACGACACCAGCGCCAAGGTCGAGTACGTCCGCACTTTCCTGCCCAGCGAGACTTCGGCCGTCCACCACAACGGCGACGTCGCCTACTCCTACACTATCGTCAAGCACGGCAGCGGCGGAGTCGATAGTCCAAAGTCATTGCCGAGTCCCGCGTCTATCTCAGTCTCGCCCAACCCATTCCGTACGAGGACGGCTATCAGCTTACAGCTAACGGCTCACAGCCCGGCGCGGATAGCGGTCTACGACGCATCGGGTCGCCTAGTCCGTGTCCTTGCCTCGCCCCGACCCCTGACCCCCGACCCCTGGTCCCTGATCTGGGATGGCCGCGACCAGGTCGGCGCAATTGTGCCGCCCGGCGTTTACTTTGTCAGGGCCGCCGATGGCGTCAGGCAGCAGATTGTCAAAGTGAGATAGGCGTCAGCCGAAAACTCACGCCCTCCGCAGTCCTGACGCCTGCCGGCCCGCGCCGCAGCCGGGGAGGCAATTCTCCGAGCAAGCCGGAGAGCAACGGCCGGGGTTAACTCGGGAGCAACCCGGACAGGAACCCTCGGACTTGCTCGGGTCGTAACGCTCCGACCAACCCGGAGAGGAACCGGTGGAGCAACGGGTAGACTAACCGGGGAAGCTAACCGAAGAGGAACCGGTAGACCAACCCGGCGAGCTACGATGGAGGTTCATCTGGGAATTGCGGTGGAGACAACCCTTCGGGCTATACCTCAACCTATCCCCTAACCTATCCGGGGGGTAATCCCCCGGGTGGGGGTGTCACTCCCCGGCCTCAAGCCTAAAGCCACAAGCTGCAAGCGATTACGGCGAGAGTCAGTCTCGGCCCGATACTACAACATTGTAGATTGGTGCGGCCGGATGCCGCAAGTTGGTCCATCCCTCGTCCCTGATCCATGGTCGTCCATCGCTGATCGTTTATCGTTCTTCGTCCCGAGTCTCTGCGAGCCATCCCACGCGGTTGAGCCGTCAAACAGCAACTGCCCGCGGGTTTGACAAGGCCTGTCCGCAGGTCTAATATGTCGGCGATCAGCGAGGCATTAGTGCGTCAGACGGTCACTAAAGAGCCGGCACTGCCGGTGAAGGAGGTCGGATGGATTCTCTTGGCAAGACGTATCCGGTAAGCCTTACCGTTGACTACTCGGAGCAGCCGCGCAACCGTGTCTCGGTCTTCTTCCGTCTCTTCGCGGCCATTCCGATAGCCATCGTTCTCTTTCTGCTGATAGGCAGCGGCTGGCATCGGGATGTCGGGCGCGGCATCGCCTATGCCAGCGCGGGGTTCGTAGTCGCGCCGGCGCTGGTGATGATTCTCTTCCGGCAGAAGTACCCGCGCTGGTGGTTCGACTGGAACCTGAACCTGAACCGGTTCCTGTTCCGGGTGAGCGCGTACCTGGGGCTGCTGCGTGACGAGTACCCTTCTACCGATGAGGAGCAATCCCTGCACCTCGATGTCGTCTATCCCGACGCCGGGACCGAACTGAATCGCTGGCTGCCGCTGGTGAAGTGGTTTCTCGTCATCCCGCACATCGTCGTGCTCTGTTTCGTTGATATCGCTGCGTACGTCTGCGTCATCATCGCCTGGTTCGCGATTCTGTTCACCGGTAAGTACCCGCGGTCCCTGTTCGACTTCGTGGTCGGGGTGATGCGGTGGCAGGCGCGCGTGGTCTGGTACGCTGTGCTGTTCGCGACCGACAAGTATCCGCCGTTCAGTCTTCAGGACTAGGCGAGGACGAAGCGAGAAGCTAGAGGCGAGAACCTAGAGCGCAGAGCAAGTCAAGAGCCAAAAGGCAAAGGCCAAAAGCCAAAAGTGGGGAAGCGGACGAAGGCAGGGGTTAGTGGGCTGCCTTGATGATGGTGACTGCTTTGCCGACCTTCGTGTCCACTGGCGACAGGAAATAGACTCCGGGCCGAAGGCCTTCGCCGATTCTGTCGCCCTTGCAGATGGCGACCCGCCGACCGGTGACGTCGGAGAGCGCGAAGAACTCGTTCTCATGGCCGGGAACTCGGGCAACGGAAGTGAAGGGATTGGGCTGAGTCTGTAGCTGAGTTGATAGGTTTGCAGAAAGCTGAAGAACAGGTTCCCTCACGCTGCCATTGGCGTCAGTCTTGATGAGGCAGACGTCGATGTCTCCGGTGGGGTAACCCAAAGAGCCTGCGATGACATAACCACCATCGGCTGTCTGCTGGACAGACTTGGCTTCAATGTCTTCCGTCCAACCATACGTTCTAGTCCAGAGTGTATGACCACGAGCGTCGGTCTTGATGAGGCAGCCGTCGTTGCCTTGGCCACCGGCGATGACGTAGCCGCCATCAGCCGTCTGTTGGACCGAACTGCCTGTGCTCGGACAGCCGTACGTCCTTGTCCATTGAGTATCGCCTTGGGCATCAGTCTTGATGAGATACGCAGCGCCGCCTTCACCAAAGGACATGGTGTAGCCGGTTGCGATGTAACCACCGTCCGTCGTTTGTTGGGTTGAGTTAATACAATCATCGCCTGTACCGCCGTAGGTTCTCGTCCAGAGAGTGTCGCCCGATGCATTGGTCTTGATGAGATAGGCATCGTAACCTCCTGCACCGAAGGACCCCGTCTGGCCCGCTACTACATAGCCCCCATCAGCAGTCTGCTGGACTGAGTAACCTACATCGCGTTCTGTCCCACCATAGGTTTTCGTCCAGAGAGTGTCACCATGAGAATCGGTCTTGACGAGATAGGCATCATTGTCTATGCCACCAGCAATGATGTAACCGCTATCGGCGGTCTGTTGAACTGAGTAGCCTGCGCTGCCATCGGCGGGCGAGAGCCCGCCATAGGTCCTGGTCCAAAGCGTATCTCCTTGAGCAGTGGTCTTGACAAGACAGGCATAGTCGAAGACATCCATCCCCACAACATCGGTGCATCGGCCTGCGACTATGTAGCCGCCATCAGTGGTCTGTCGGACGGAGTAGCCCTCCGCAGGCCATAGCCCGCCATAGGTCCTGACCCAGAGGGTTTCACCTCGAGAATCAGTCTTGATAAGAATCACCCCTGCATGGAAGGACTGGGTCCACCCCGTGACGATATAGCCATCATCGGTAGTCTGACGGGCAGAGTAGCCCATGTCGGCATCCGGTCCACCATAGGTTTTCCACCAAGTCGTTTGGGCGGAGGCAAAGGAGGTGAGGCAGACTGCGGACAGCAAGAGGATCAGGCAAGGAGCGTAGACCTTCTTGGTCACATATCCCCCTCTGGAACAGCATTAGGCCTCAAGAGACTCGGGCACATTGCACATGGATGATACGGCGCTGGCGGTAAGTGTCAAGCAGACGGAGAAGCTTCAAGAGATCAAGGGGCCACGCCACCGAGGGAGCGACTGCCAACTCAGGCACTTTATCCCTCTGTCCCTTTGTCCCTCTATCCCTTAGAAGTGATGTATGAACGCGAAGTAGCCGACGACGATGCCGGCGGCGTCGGCCGCGAGGTCTTTCCATGAGAAGTGCTTCGTCGGTCCGGCCAGGTCGTAGAACTCTTTAGACACACCCAGGACAGCGGTGCCGCCAAGGGAAAGGGTTGTGGGCCAGGGCGATTTCATGTTGAGGCGGTAGTTGCTCAGGTCGTAGGCGGCACCAACGGTGGCGAAGCTGGCAGAGAAGTGCCAGAACTTGTCGATGGCGAACCATTGGTCGCTTTCCTCGTGCACCGAGGTACGCTCGATGTTGATGGGAACCGCTCTCTTCTGAAGTGAATCAGGCGGGTTGAGTGGAGGTGCTTGGCCGAGGATGGTCAGAGCGAGGAGGAGAGACATTGCTAGAAGAAGGGGTTCAGCGGCGAAAGCGCGGAAAACGGGGACTGTACCGCGCCGAGTCCGACTCAGGCGCTCCGAGGGACTGTTCCCTGTTTTCCGAGGGGCGAGTACTCATTGCAGGCCGAGGACGGTTCGGATGAACTGGTTGCCGTGGAGCAGTCCGAGGCTGCCCGTTGCGCACGCGGCCTCATCGTAGGTCTGGACCGAGTCGGGCGTAAGGCCGGGCGTGAGAATAGCGACCGGGACAGGGCCGTGGACGTGGTTCCCCTTTGCGACAGGCGTGAGGTGGTCGGGCAGGACCGCCACAGTTACAGGACCGAGGACCGAGGACCGGGGACCGGTTCCCATGTCCTCAATGCCCTTCATGACTCGCGCGACAAGGCGCGAGTCGAGGTACTCGATGGCGAGGACCTTCTGCTTCAAGTCCTTGGCGTGTCCCGCCTCATCCGAGGCCTCGACGTGGACGAAGACGAAATCGTGGTCTTCAAGAGCCTTCAGACAGGCGTCGGCCTTGCCTTCGTAGTTGGTGTCAATCAGGCCGGTGGCGCCGGGTACGCCAATTACATCGAGCCCGGCGTAGACGCCGAGGCCCTTAATCAGGTCGACCGCCGAGATAACCGCGCCGGTGATGCCGAACTGCTCTTTCAGCGTCTTCATCTTCGGCTTGCGGCCCTGGGACCAGAACCAGATGGAGTTGGCCGGGTCCTTGCGCGCTTTGACCCGTTCCTTGTTGACCGAGTGCTGGGGCAGCAGTTCCCAGGAGCAGCGAATCATGTCGTCTAACCGGGCAACCGTCGGCTTGGCATCATCGGACTTCGGTACAATCATCAGGTCCTCGACCTTCTCGCCGACGTGGTCGTGGGGCGGGAAGCACTCGAAGTCAGTAGAGAACGAGGGACCAGAGCGATTGGCGAATGGCGATTGGCGAATGGCGATTGGCGGATCGGGTTCGGACAGCACGAGGAGGTGGCGGTAGGAAACGCCGGGGAAGAAGTGGGCGTCGTCGCCGCCGATATAGCGGTCGACGCAGCGGATGAGTTCGTGCGCCTCCGCGGTCGAAATGTGTCCGGCCGAGTGGTTCTTGATTCGGCCGTCAGCGATGCAGATGAGGTTGCACCGCATGGCAATGTCGGTGTCGTTCAGCTTCACGCCCATCGAGGCGGCCTCGATGACACCGCGACCCTGGTAGCATTCACGTGGGTCATACCCGAGCACGGTCAGGTTTGCGACCTCGGAGCCCGGCGGCATGTCGTCATCAACCGTCACGAACGAGCCGCAGCGGCCGAGCCGGGCGATCCGGTCGATGGCAGGCTTGTTCGCGGCCTGAAGTGGGGTCTTGTCGCCGAGTTCAGGCACGGGGAAGTCGGCCGCACCGTCGGCGAGAAAAACGATGTACTTCATGAGTGAATATGGGTTGGAGGGATAGAGGGGTATAGAGATAGAGGGATAAAGTGGCCGGACTCGGATTTCTTCACTCTATCCCTTACTCCCTTTGTCCCTTTATCTCTATCGTGCTTCGAGGTAAGCGAGAATCAGCCTCACCGTCGCGGCGAGCGCCTTGCGGTGAGTCCTTTCAAGATTGTGGGACGCGTTGATGCCCGGCCCGATTAGCCCGGTGACGGCATCGAGCCCGGCCCGCACCGCAACTGCCGCGTCCGAGCCGTAGAACGGGTAGATGTCGACCTTGAAGGGTATCTTCTGCGAGCGGCATAGCTTCACCAGCCGCTGTCGCAAGGCGTAGTCAAAAGGCCCGGTCGAATCCTTGGCGCAGATGCAGACCGAGTACTCGTCCGACTCCTGTCCCTTGCCGACCGCGCCCATGTCTACCGCAACCAGCTCGGTGACCTCATCGGGAATGCCGGCCGAGGCGCCGAACCCGACCTCCTCCGACGTGCTGAAAAGGAAGTGCGTGGTCAGGCCGGGCTTCTGACGGGAGTCGGCCAATGCCTTGAGCGCGCCGAGCAGGCAGGCAACGCCGGCCTTGTCGTCGAGGTGGCGGGTCTTGATGAAACCGGTGTCGGTCACCTCGCAGCGCGGATCGAAGTGGATGTAGTCGCCGACCGCGATGCCCAGCTTTGCGAGACCTTTGGCGTCCCGCACTTCGGCGTCGAGTCTGATTCTCATGTTCTCGAATTCCCGCTTGGTGTCGTTGATCTTCTTGCTGACATGAGCGGACGGCTCGTCGAACAGGATGGTGCCGCGTAGGAGTTTCCCTGCGCCGGTCTCGACCGTGACGTACTCGCCCTCGACAGTTCCGAGAGCGTAGCCGCCGACCGGTGTGAACAGCAATGAACCGTCGCCGCCGAGTTGCTTCACCATAGCGCCGAGGGTATCGACGTGGGCGGTTAGAGCCCGTTGCGGGCCAGTTTCACGGCCCTCCAGCGTCGCCAGCAGCGCGCCGCGCCCGGTGCGCCGATGCTTCACGCCGGCGCGGGACAGCTCCTCTTCGGCGTAGCTGATTGCATTGTCAGTGTGGCCGGCGAGGCTCGGCGTCTTCACCAGCCGCACGACTTGTTCTACAACGTAGTCGGTCAGTTGCTCATCTATTCTCATGGCTCAACCCCTTGGGAACTTCCGCTGCAGGAAATCGGAGAACCACCCGTAGTCATTCGGGCCCTTCTCGTAGTGCTCGGGTTTAGCATCCAGGCCAGCAAGGGATGGTGGTAGCGGCGGGTCGACGCTGAGCAGGCGCTGGATTTCTTCGGGGAACTTGGCCGGGTGGGCGGTTTCGATAGAGATCGAAAGAGGTTGAGGGATAGAGGGATCAAGGGATCGAGGGATCGAGTGCCCGGCCGGGCCACTTTGTCCCTTTGTCCCTTTATCCCTTTGTCCCTCTTCTGCGAGGTAGCGTTCAAGCCCGGCCCAGCCGACTGCGCCGTGCGGTTCGAGCATTGTATTGTACTTCGCCCAGGCGTCCCTGATTGCCTGCCGCGTTCCCGCGTCGTCGACGCTCGTCGAGTAGATGTCTCGCCGCATGGCCGCGAAGTCGGGTTCCTTCGTCACCTTGCCCTGCTCGTCCATAACGCCGCCGTACAGGGCGACGAGACGCGGCAGGTTCGAGGGATGGCCGACGTTCATCGCATTGGAGATGCAGACGCGCGAAGGCACGATCTTCTCGTACCTACCGGTGGCGATGAACTTCGGGAACTCGTCGTTGGCGTTAGTGGCGATGACGTATCGTGCGACCGGCAGGCCCATCTCCCGCGCAATCAGACCGCCGCAGATGTCTCCGAAGTTGCCGGACGGAACGGAAATGATGGCTGCCTCGTTGTTCTCTTGCAGCTTGGCCCACGCGTAGAGATAGTAGACCGCTTGCGGCAGGAGCCGGCCGATGTTGATGGAGTTGGCCGAGGAGAAGCGGATGCGCTTCAGTTCCGGGTCAGTGAAGGCACGCTTCACCAAGGCCTGGCAGTCGTCGAACTGGCCGTCGACGCCGATAACCGTGACGTTGCCGCCGAGCGTGGTCATCTGCTTGCGCTGGCGGTCCGAGACTTCCTTGATTGGGAAGAGCACAACCATCGAGATGCGGTCGACGTTGTGGAACGCGTGCGCGACTGCCGAGCCGGTGTCGCCGGAAGTGGCGGTCAGGATGACCAGTTCACCGCCCTCCTGCGCGAGGAAGTACCGCATCATCCGTGCCATCATACGGGCCGCGAAGTCCTTGAAGCTTGCGGTTGGGCCTTGGTCGAGGCGCATAAGGAAGTACCGGTCGTGGACCTTCTCAAGCGGCACGTCGTAGTTGTAGCACTCACCACAGAGACGCATCAGTTCGTCGTCGGGAATCAGGCCCTGCGTGTAACGCTTCAGGACCGCGAAGGCGATTTCCGGGTAGGTCTTGTCACGGAACCCGACGATTTCTTCCATCGGGATGCGGGGGATTTCACTCGGAATGTACAGGCCCTTGTCCGGGGCCTGGCCCTGCAGCAGAGCGCCCTTGAGGTCAACGTCGGGAGAGCGAAGATTGGTAGAGTAGAGGAGGCCCGACATGCGCTATTTCACTGCACTCAAGGCTTGCTCTAGATCGCAGACTATGTCGTCCGGATGCTCGGCGCCCACGGACAGGCGGATGAGGTCGGGCGGGATGTGGGCCATCTTGCGCGACTCTTCGCCCTGCTGGAGGTGAGTGGAGATAGATGGAATCGTAGCGATGGACTTCACGCGGCCGAGATCGGTTACACGCATGATGAGCTGCAGCTTGTCGAAGACCTTGCGCGCGGCCAGCGGCCCGTCTTTCACGCGGAACGAGAGCAGATGGCCGTAACGGTTGACCTTCTTGCCGTAGCGGTCGTCGTGCTCGGAGTCCACCAGCCAGAGATACTTGCTTGCTACAGGGTAGAGCGGATGGTGTTCGAGACCGAGGTAGTTGACGTCCATCACCGACGGCTGCTTCTCCAAGAAGCGTGCTACCTTGAGCGCGCTCTGGGACCAGACGTCGATGCGCGTCCGCAGTGTGCGAAGGTCGCCCATGGTCGAAAGCGCCTGGTACGGGTGAAGGCAACCGCCTTGGTCGCGGTGCGGATAGTCGCGCAGGTAGGTGCAGAAGTCGGCTTTCATCCGGTCGTTCGGGATGTTGGTCACGATGGGCCTGCGGGCGATGATGGCGCCGGCGGTGCCGGTGCCCGAAGAGCTCATCGTCTTGGTGACCGAGTGGACCACAATGTCTGCCCCGTACGCGAACGGCCGCATCAAGGCCGGCGTGGCGATGGTCGAGTCGGTGACGAACGGCAGGCCATGCTCGTGGGCGAGGGCAATCGGCTTCGCCAGGTCGAAGAAAACAAGGCCGGGGTTGGACGGCAACTCGCCGTAGAGGAAACGGGTGTTCTTGTCGATCTTGGAGCGCCACTCATCGATGTTGTTCGGGTCGAGAATCCACCGCACCTCAATGCCGCGCTCCTGCATCTTGCGGACGTTGAACTGCTGGAAGGTGCCGCCGTAGATCTGGCACTGGGCGACGAAGTTGATGGGGTCGTTGCCCTGTCTGACCAGCAGCGTGTCGCTCATGTTCTCGATTGCCGCCATGCCCGACGAATAGACCACGCAGCCGGCGTCGACGTCGGTGCCATAGGTCTCGAGCAACGCGAGTGTATCCTCGAGGTAGCTCAAGGTCGGGTTGTGGATACGGATGTAGGCCCAGGTCGGAATCTGGCCGGACTGCGCGGCCTCCATCTCGTCGGAGTCGCGGTAGGCCTGGCCCGAGCTGGCGAAGATCGGTTCGATTATCGCGCCCTGATTCTTCTCAATCGCCTCGGTCGCGGTGTAGAGGCCGTGAACCGCAATAGTGTCGAAGCGGCGCTTGCGGGCCTGGGCTATGTCGCGCTTGTGTGATGCCAGCGCCTGGTTGGCGCGTTCGATGTACTTCTTCAAGCCCTCGCTCGGCGAAGGCGGGGTCGAATGATCCATGTTTCCTCCTAAGCGGTGCGGGACATGCCGAGCAGCTCGGCGATGACCCCGAAACCAACGGCCATGCTTATGAGCCAGATCGCCCATCCCGCGACGGGGATGGCGCACAGGCCAAAGACGACGATGATACCGACCGGCGCGGCCCACCACAGCGATACGTCAGGCGAGCCGAACACCCGGAAGAGGAGCCGGCCGGAGAACAAACCTGCGAGCACCTTGGCGAGGTAGAGGCTGACAAGATACGCAGCGCCGGCGATAAGGCCGGCGGGAATCGTGATGATGAGCGCGAACGCGATCAGGATGCTCATCGGCCCGATGAGGAACCCGATCGTGCCGAACCCGAGGGTCCGACCCCAGTGGGCAAACGAGCGGGCGATACCTTCGTCCAGTGCCTGCTTCCAGATCGCCACCAGCAGGAATCCGACCACAAGCGCGCCGATTATCGACAGGATTGTGAACGGCAGGAAGAAAGTGACGAACGTGCCGGGCCGGGGCTTCATTTCCTTGATCTCGCTGGGCGATGGAAGCTGCACGTGCTCGATATTGCCGAACACCATGTCGGGGTTGCCGATGTCCAGTTTCTTGCTCGAGCGGTAGCGCAGGTTTCCGTAGATGCGCGCGTCAGGAGTGAGCGTCAGCTTGTCGGTCACGGTCACGTCAACGTCGCCGTCAATCGAGCCCGATATCCTAACCTGTCTGGCAACCGCCTTGATGTCGCCGCGCACTACACCGTCGATGTCGAGCGACCGGCAGGCTGCGGCAATGTCGCCCCGCACCTCCGCGTTCTTGCCGATGACAAGGTTCGCGCAACCGGCCAGCACATCCTGGCCCACCCCGCCGTTGATGTAGATCGTGCCGGCGCCGGCGCGAACTGCGCCGCCTACGGTGCCGTTGACGTTGAGCGTGGCACAGATGGCCACGATGTCACCGGCTACGGCGCCGGAGGCGTCCACGCTTTGGGCGGCGAGAAAGAGGTTGCGTGTGACCGGACCCGAGACATTGATGGACTGGGCACCAGCCAGAGCCGAACCGTCGAGCCGTCCCTCGATGCGCATCATTGTGCCGCCGAAGTAGATGTCTCCAATGCGCGTTTCCTCGGCCGGCAGAGTGTAGCTCGGCCCGCCGACAAACTCCGCAGCGAGGGTGAACGCGAATAGTGAAGAGAGGAGGAAAAGAAGCCGGGTCGGAAGTCTTGTCATGTCAGTCTCGCGCTTTCTTCAACTCCTCGCGGATGCGTTCCTCTATCTTCCGGCCGAGTTCGTCCCAGTCGTGGTCGGATTCGGCCGCGCGTTCCTCCTTGCGCCAGGAACTGAGACTCGCTTTGACACTCTCACCGATTTGCCCACCGACCTTCTCCCAGTCGCGGTCGTGCCGGTGCCTGCGGCGATGAATGACGCCGCGCCATCCGGTGCCCAAAGACACGCTCGCGCCGAGTATGAAACCGAGATTGTAGGCCCAGCCAACATTATTGGATTCATAGATACGAACGTCGCTCGTGAACAGGCTGACGATGAACGTGATGATGATTATCAGGCCGTGCCAGAACCCGGCCCAGAAGTTGGCGGGCCTGCCGGCGGTCACGTTGTATCGAGCGCTGCCAGGTGCGCAGCCCGCGACCACCAGCATCAGGACGCCCACCAGTAATACCTTCAGCATGCCTCCCGTCACAGCGGGTCCCTGCGCTGTTGCATCAACCCAATACCCCATCCCGGTCAGCGCGGCGATCAACTGCCTGATCGTCAGTCACTGTGTTCTCGCATCTCTCCGAAGATGCGTTCCTTGATTCGGCGAGTGAGGTCATCCCAATCTCCATCGGCCCCATGTCCCGCGCCGCGCCAGTCGTCCAATCCCAGCTTCGTGCCGTCCTGAATCCGCTTGGCGATTCGGTCCCACCCGGCCTGGCTGCGGTGATGGTGCCGATGAACAGAAATCCGGATGCCTCCATCCTGCGCCTTCGATGCACCGACGAGAAACCCGATGACAAGTCCCACGGTTGCGGTGATCATTAAGTACAAGACGGGCCCGAAGTTCGACGGTGAGCTCTGTTCCGGGCCGTCTTGTGCCAAGCTGATCGCACAACCAGCGGACAGCATCAGGAGAATGCAAAGCGGCAACTTGGGCAGAGTATTCGTCATGGCGGCGCCTCCGATGCGGGGCAAGGGTTACGTTCCACCACCGCAGATGCAGCGGTCAAGCGCCAAGCCCGCTAGTCGTGGTACTTACGCATCTCGTCGAAGATGCGTTGCTGAATCCTGCGAGCGAGGTCGTCCCAGTCTCCATCGGCCCCATGTCCCGCGCCGCGCCAGTCGTCCAATCCGAACTTGGTGCCGTCTTGGACACGCTTGGCGATCCGGTCCCATCCGGCCTGGGTGCGGCGATGGTGCCGGTGGCGATGAGTAGAAATACGGATGCCGCCCTCTTTCGATATCATCGCAGCGACCAGAAACCCAACGACGAACGTAACGACCGCAGCCATGATGGTCCAAAACCAGTCTGATTGTGTGGTTGAACCTCCGCTCGCGGACGCACAGCCCGCAGTCAGAGGAAGTACAAGCAGTGCGAGCAGCTGAAGCCGAAAGAGGATTCGAGCGTTCATTGCGCCTCCATAAGGTCTCAATACTCGGTCGTTCACGCACCACACTCTACCCGAACTGAGTCGCGGGTCAAGCCGTCAGTTTCCGCGACGGAAGGTATCGATCGCATGAGTCTTGTGGAACGGGCCTTCGTGTCGCCAGGCGAGGCAGCTGCACGGCGGATCCCGCCCGACCTTGGGGCCGCGCTCAGAATCGGTCAGCGAACAGTTTCTGAAACTGGGGCGGCAGTCACGGTGAGAATCACGCGGCAAATCATCGTCCGCGTGGGCATGTCTGCGGATTACTCAACCGATCTCGCCGTCGCCGTCCGTTCTGCAAGGCAAATCGTCCGCAGGGCCGGACTGAGAGTCGGCATTGGGTTGTTTTGCCCCGTCGCGTTCCAAACCACAGGCGAAGATGTTCCGGGAGCGGTTTACAAGCCGGTCCCTGGACTCGTCATTCAGGCATGCCCGCTCACAGCTAACATTTTGTCTTTCGACCACTTAGGCCAGTCCGCAAACGAGCAGGTCTACGGGCTCCACTGCCTTGGTCCATATGGCTTTGGTCCGCGTAGGGAAATCCACGACGCAGGTCTCCTGTCCAGATCACGATCCGCCTCGTGTGCTCGCTGGCCCAGTTGCTAGGTACTGGAGGCCGCATGGATTTGACAATGCGGAGTTGGCCTCTACGCTTTCTGTCCAGAAGATGGATAACCTGAAGCCGTTTCTCGCGGACGTGCTGAGTGGAGTGGCGAGTCAGTATGCCGATATCCGGATTCAGGAGTCGGAGCATGCCCGCGTCGTCTATCGCGGCCGCGAGCTGGACGAAATCGGCCGCGCGTTTGAGCGAGGCGGGTGCATCCGCGTGTTCCACAACGGCAATTGGGGAACCGCGAGCTTCAACCAGGTCGACGAGAAGCTGAAGGAACTGGCCCGCGAAGTGGCCGCAGCGGTCGAGGCCATGCCCGAAAAGCCCGAGACTCTGGGGCAGCTACCGGCGCTGACCGAAAGCGTCAGCGTACCCGAGGCGGGTGACCCGCGCAAGGTCCCGCTGGCCGAGAAGCAGGCGCTGATCAAGCATTACAACGACATCCTGCGCAAGACCACGGGCATCACGACGACCATGTCGGCCTACTCCGACTCGTTCCGCCGGATTTCGTTCCTTTCCTCCGAGGACCGGTTCATCACGCAGGAGTCGGTCCATACCGGTTTTGCCTGCGAAGCGGTGGCGCGCGACGGCAACAACGTGCAGGACTATCACGACACGTTCGGCAAGACCGAGGGCTTTGCTTCGCTTCAGAACCGCGAGCCGATGGTAGAGCGCGTCGGCAAGGTCGCGGTTGACCTGCTGAAGGCCGAGCCCGTGGCGGCGGGCAAGTACGACGTCATCATCGACCCGCTGCTGGGTGGCGTCTTTGCCCATGAGGCGTTCGGGCACCTGAGCGAAGCCGACTTTCTTGCGTCCAATGAGCGGCTGCGAGAGCTGATGAAGGTCGGGACCAAGTACGGCGTCGATGAGCTGACCATAGTGGATGATGGGACGATGCCGGGCGAGCGCGGGAGCTTCCGGTTCGACGATGAGGGCAGCGAGGCAGAACGGACGGAATTGATCAGGGATGGACGCATCGCCGGGCATCTGCACGACCGGCAGAGCGCCCAGAGGATGGGCGAGAAGGTGACGGGCAACGCCCGCGCGGTATCGTACCGGTTCGCGCCCATCGTGCGGATGAGCAACACCTACATCGAGCCGCGGTCGTACAACATCGAGGACATGCTGGAATCGATGGAGCACGGGCTGTACGTGTGCGGGTCGCGCGGCGGGATGACCGAGCTCGAGTCGTTCACGTTCTCGGCGCAGTACGCATGGCTCGTCGAAGGCGGGAAGCAGCGGAAGCTGCTGCGCGACGTCACGCTTTCCGGGAACGTGTTCGAGACCCTGAAGAACATCGCCATGATCGGGGACGACCTGGTGATGTTCGGTGGGCTCGGCGGGTGCGGCAAAGGCGGGCAGTCGCCTTTGCCGGTCGGACTCGGCGCCCCGCACGTGTTGTTACGGAATGTAGTGATCGGAGGAAGATAGGTTGAGGAAGGGATCAAGAGATCGAGTGCATGGCACAGACGAGGTCCCGACACCCGGGCAGAACCCCGGGACCCAAGAACCTTTGAACCCCGCTGGATGATGGAAGACAAGATTCTCGAGATGGCGGAGGCGCGTGGCACGCAGGCAGAGGTGTTCTCCTCCGACGAGAATCGCACCATCGTCGAGTTCCGCGCCAATGAGTTCCACTCACAGGAAACCAAGCTTACGTGCGGCTATGGCCTGAGGGTCGTAAGAGACGGTCGGGTCGGGTTCAGTTCGAGCAGCGACCCGAACAAGGTCGAAGAACTGGTTCAGGCCGCAGTCGACACTGCCGAGTTCGGCAAGCGATGCAGCTTCGAGCTCCCCGGGCCGAAACCGCTCCCGACGGTCAAGACCTTCGACAATCGAGTGATAGTGCTGTCGGCGCTGAAGATGATTGAGTGGGGCCGGGAACTGGTCGATGCACTGCGGGCGCGGGTGCCGGGCTTGAAGCTCGATGTAACCTTGGGCCGTGCTTATGGCGAGACCGTGGTCGCGAACAGCGCCGGACTCAAGCGACGCTTCTCGCGAGCTACTCTCCAACTCTCTGCCACCGGCCTTCTGGTCAGCGACGGGCTGGTCTGGATATCGGAGTTTGAGAATCTGTCGTCCGGCGCAACGCCGTCAATCGGGCTGCTGGCCGACCGGATCGAGGAACGGGCAATCCTCTCGCGGTCGCGCGCGCGGCTGGCGAGCGGAACCTACCCGGTCATCTTCATGCCGACCGCGGTACCGGACCTGCTCTACCCGCTGATGGTCGGGGTGAACGGCAAGCAGCTCGAAGAGGGTGTGTCGCCGCTCATCGGCAAGGCCGGGCAGAGGCTGCTGGACGAGAAGATAACAATTTGTGATAACGGCCTGCGCGACTTCGGCACGGCGTCCTCTCCCTTCGATGACGAGGGCGTCCCGCGGCGCCGGAATGTGCTGTTCGACGGCGGAGTCTTCGACGGTTTCCTGTTCGACCTGGCGACAGCGGCTGCCTGTCATGCTCAAACTACCGGTTCGGCCAGCCGTGGCTACACGTCTCAGCCACAACCCGGAGTGAGCAACATCGAGCTCGTTCCCGGCGAAGCCCGTTACGATGACGTGCTGGCCGGCATCGACGAAGGGCTGCTCGTCTACGACTGCATCGGCGGCGGCCAGTCAAACGTGCTGGCAGGGGACGTCGCCTTGAACATCTCGTCCGGTTTCCGGATCGGGAACGGCAAGGTGACTGGGCGCGTTAAAGATACCATGATTGCCGGGAACGCGTACGAGATGCTCAACAACGTGGTCGCGGTCGGCGACACCGTCCGCGACCTCGGTTCGTGCTTTGTTCCGTTCCTGATGTTCTCGGACCTGAAAGTCGCAACCCGTGATTAGCCAAGAGGTTGGGTTGAGGAGTCCATTAGCATGAAGCATAAGACGTCATCATCCGCGAAGCGGGGGAAGAGCCCGTCCGCTACGACAAGGGTCAACGCCCCCTTGGCGGAAGTACTCGAAGTGAAGCCGGATCAGCTCGGCTGGACGTGTCCGAACGAATGTCTCAAGTTCGACACGACCGACGACCTGCCGGGCACCGCCGGTATCATCGGCCAGCCGCGTGCGGTCGACGCCCTGAGCATGGCGCTGGAGATCGAGTCGGTGGGGTACAATGTCTTCGTGTCCGGCCCGGTCGGCACCGGCCGGACCACGACCGTCAAGAACCTGCTTGAATCTACCCGCGGACGACCCCGCCAGCTCGACGACAAGTGCTACGTTAACAACTTCCGCGACCCGGACCAGCCCCGACTGCTGAGGCTGGCCGCGGGCAACGGCCACGAATTCAAGCGCGACATGGACGAGTTCATCGACTTCCTGATCAAGAACGTGCCGCAGCTACTTGAGAGCGACACCTACCAGCAGCGGCGTACGGCGCTGGTTGACGGGTTCAAAGAGCGTGGCGGAGCCAGGGTGCGTGAGTTCGAGAAGCGGGTAATCGCCGAAGGTTTCGCCTTGGTCCAGACCGGCCCGCTCGCACGGCCCGAGTTGGCCCCGATTGTCGAGAAGCAGCCGGTCAGTATCGACTCTCTTCCCGCGCAGGTGGAAGAGGGAAAGCTCACGGCCGAACGCGCCGACGAAATCAAGCAGAAGTACCAGACGCTCGCTACCGAGCTCGCGGCCATCTTCAAGGAAGTCCGCGAGCTGGAGAAGCAGGCCCGCGACGGGCTCGCCGAACTGGACCAGAGCATCATCCGACCGGTGGTCGAAGAGCGGCTGGCGGACATCGAAGAACGCTGCGGCCGCCCGAAGAAGAACCATGCGGCAAGAGAAAGCAAAAGCCAGGGCTGTCCCGATGCGGCGGCACTGCACGACTACCTCGCCGAAGTGAAGGACGCAGTCCTCGCGCGGCCCGACGAATTCCGGCAGAAACCACCGGCCGAAGGTGAGATCTCGGTGCCCATCGACCCGTTTCTCGAGTTCCGCGTGAACGTTCTGGTCGACAACTCCGACACCAAAACTGCACCGGTGATCTTCGAGACCAACCCAAACTACAAAAACTTGTTCGGCTCGATTGAACGAGTCTGGGACCGGGGCGGGCAGTGGCGAGCGGATTTCACAAAGATCAAGGCCGGCTCGGTGCTGCGCGCCGACCACGGTTTTCTCGTCGTCAACGCGCTCGACGCGCTGGTGGAACCGGGGGTCTGGCCGGCGTTGAAGCGCACCCTGCGCAACCGACAGCTCGAAATCACCGGCGGCGACCCGTACTCCGCCCTGTTCGGCGCGGTCGGGATGAAGCCGGAGCCGATCGCCATCGACCTCAAGGTGATAATGATCGGCGACCCGCAGGTTTATTCCCTGCTCTCGTCCGCGGACGAGGACTTCAGGAAGGTCTTTAAGGTGCGGGCAGACTTCGATTGGGTGATGGAGCTTGACGAAAAAGCGGTCGATGACTACGTGCAGGTCATCAAGGCGCTGTGCCAGAAGGAGCAGCTTCGGCCGTTCGACCGCTCGGGTGTTCGCGCGGTCATAGAGCACGGCGCCCGGCTGGCCGGACGCACGGACAAGCTCTCGACCCGATTCAACATCATAAGCGAGCTGTTGACCGAGGCGAGCCACTGGGCCGCCAAGGCCAAGGCGAAGGCGGTTGGACATGAGCACGTGCAGGAAGCGATCAATCGCCGCCGCGACCGGGTGCGGCTCTCCGAGGTCAAGCTGCAGGAGGCCATCCGGCAGGGCACCATCTTCATCGACGTGACCGGTGCCAAAGCGGGGCAGGTGAACGGGCTAGCGGTTTACGACACCGGCGAGTACGCCTTCGGCCTCCCGACACGCATCACCGCCAAGACCGGCGTCGGCTCGGCCGGCATCATCAACATCGAGCGCGAGGCACAGCTCTCCGGCCCGACCCACGACAAGGGCGTTTACATCCTGTCCGGATACCTGCGCCAGAAATTCGCACACAAGCAACCGCTTGTCCTCTCCGCCTCAATCTGCTTCGAGCAGTCCTACGGCGGCGTGGATGGCGACTCCGCCTCGTCAACCGAGGTCTACGCGCTGCTCTCAGACCTGTCCGGCCTGCCCATCCGTCAGGATCTGGCCGTGACCGGCTCGGTCAATCAGCAAGGCGA
The DNA here is from genome assembly GCA_035505375.1 of bacterium. Lineage (NCBI taxonomy): Bacteria > bacterium. Next base: position 31,854 of record DATJQV010000052.1, read on the forward strand.
GGTTCAGCCCATCGGCGGGGTCAACTGGAAGATCGAAGGTTTCTTCGAAGCCTGCCACGCACGCGGGCTGACCGGCAACCAGGGCGTCATCATCCCGAAGGCGAATCTGCAGGAGCTCGTGCTCAGGCCGGAAGTGGTGGCTGCAGTGAAGGCCGGCAAGTTCCACATCTACGCGGTCAGTACGATTGACGAGGGCGTTGAGTTGCTGACCGGCGTTCCCGCTGGCGTGGCCGACTCCAAAGGCAACTATCCCGGCGAGACGGTCAGCGGCCGGGTGATGAAACGGCTGGCCGAACTGGCCCAACTCTACCAAGACTTCAAGCCCGACAAGAGCAACAAGAAGAAGCCCGCAAAGAAGGCGAAGCCCGAAAAGAAAGTGCCTCGCGCCCGCCGCAGGCAGTAGGCTGTCGGCCGCAGCTATCTGCCCAGCGGCGTGAATACGAGCGCTGCGGAGTTCAGGCAGTAGCGGAGCCGGGTCGGCGGGGGCCCGTCGGGAAACACGTGACCGAGGTGCGCGCCGCAGAGTGCGCACAGTATCTCCACTCGCTCCATCCCGTAGCTCCGGTCCGCGTGTTCGGTGATATTCTCCTCGGCAAATGGTTGGTAGAAGCTCGGCCAGCCCGTGCCGGACTCGAACTTCGTATCTGAAGAGAAGAGCGGCAGGCCACAGTCTACGCACTTGTAGACTCCCGGTTCCTTGTTCCCAAGCAACCCGCCACAGAAAGCAGGCTCGGTTCCTTTGCCGCGGGTGACTCGGTACTGCTCCGATGTCAGCAGCCGCTGCCACTCCGCATCGGTTTTCACCACCTTGTCGACCGTCTCAGGCGCGGCCGGCTTTCCGTCCGGCCCGAGGAAGCGGACCACTACCTTTCCTGTCAGCAAGTTGTTCATGACTGCATCCTTCCGCAAACCGCCACTCCCTTCAATCTTGGTACCTCTATAGCCGCTGCAGGCAACCGCAACAAACGGCGCCGCCACCGCCACCAGTCGAATCCAAGGTACTATTCGCATTCTCTCTCCATTAGACTGCTTCCAGGGCCGAGAGGTTTGACAGTCGAGGTCCCAGAACCGATATTCAGGCCACGAGGACGCCATAGTGAAGCTCGAAGCTCGAAAGTCGAATGACGATTGAAACCCGAAGCACGAGGTTCGTGCCAAGACTTGACAAGTCCATCTTAAGGTGGATTATGTCTCAGTTCGCAAGGCTGCTATGCGGTTTGGATAGACCGGGAACGGGGCCCGGTGACAAAGGAGGCCGCAATGAGTCTGTTCGACAAGTGTGCAGAAACCGTAAGACGGTTTGACTACGTAAAGGCTCATAACCAGTACTTCTATTTCCGCGAGTTTGAGCCGACCGCTGCCGCATTCGTCAACCACGCCGGCAAACGGTTGATGATGCTCGGGGCAAACAACTACCTCGGCCTTTCCAATCATCCCAAAGTTATCGCCACCGCCCAGGCGGCAATCGCCAAGTACGGGACCGGCGCCGGGTCTTCGCGCATCCTGACCGGCACAAGCCCGCTTCACGTCGCGGTCGAGCGGGCGCTGGCGAAGTTCAAGGGGACCGAGGACGCGGTGCTGTTCAGTTCCGGGTTCATGGCGATGATGGGCACGGTCGCGACCATGACGGGCGAGGGCGATGTGGTGCTGAGTGATTCGCTGAACCACGCATCGATTGTCGACGGTTGCCGCCTGTCCCGGGCCGAGAAGCGCATCTACCGGCACGATGACATGGCCAGTCTCGAAGAGGAGTTGGCGAAGTGCGCCGCCTTCGCGAACCGGTTGATCGTGACCGACGGCGTGTTCAGCATGAAGGGTACGGTCGCCAACCTGCCGGAGATCCGGCGCCTCGCCGACAAGTACGATGCCGCGGTGATGATTGACGACGCCCACGGCGCGGGCGCGCTGGGGAAGACTGGACGCGGCACGGCCGAGCATTTCGGGCTGGAGGGGAAGATCGAGCTTGTCTGCGGCACGTTCTCCAAGGCGCTCGCGAGCTACGGCGGATTCTGTGCCACGAATCGCGACGCCTGCACGTTCCTGAAGTTCACTGCCCGGTCCGCGGTTTTCACTGCGAGTCCGCCACCGGTGGTCGCGGCTACGGTCCTTGCCTGCCTCGATGTGATGGAACAGGAGCCGGGGTTGATGGACCAGGTGCGCCGGAACTCGCAGTTCTTGAAAGACGGGTTGAAGCAGGCCGGATTCCGCCTCGAGGACACTATCACACCGATCATCCCGATTCTCATCGGCGACGATGAGCGGACGTTCAAGATGGCGGGCGGCCTGCAGGACGAGGGTATTGTGGTCAACCCGGTGGTGCCGCCGGCAGTGCCGAAAGAGGGCTCGCTCATCCGAGTCAGCCTCATGGCGACGTTCACGCTCGACCAGTTGGACGAGGCCCTGGGTAAGTTCAAGAAGGTCGGCCGCGCCCTCGGCGTGGTATAGCCGATGGACCACGGTTGCCGCCGGGCCGTGCTCGTCTGCCTGCTTGCCGCCGGGATCGCGGTAGCGGCAACGTGCGAGGAACGGCTGGCGCGAGGGGAAATCGTAGTGACGCGCCTGCCCGCCGCACGCAAGGGACAGCTGGGTGGTCGGTCGCAGGGCGTCATCGCCGTCCCGCTTGACCGGGTCTGGGCCGTGCTGAACCGGTCCAACGAGTTCGCGGACTACATGCCGAACTTTCTTGTGTCGTGGCTCGTTGACCGGGCTGCGATGGGCGACATCGCCTGCCGTCGGTGGCAGCGGGCCGAGCTTGAGGGGGTGCTGAAGAAGTATCTGCTGGCAGACTGGATCGGGGACACGGTGCTGTTCTACAACGTGCTCGACATGCCGTTCCCGGTTTCCGACCGGTGGTACCTGCTCGAGATGACGCGTGACACGACCACGCACTCCATAAGCTGGAGCCAGGTCGTCGGCAACCTCAAGTCGACGGCGGGTTCCTGGCAACTGGCGCCGTGGCTCGACAGCGTGCATACGCTGGCAACCTACACGACGGTTTCCGAGCCGGGGATAGCGCTGCCCGCGTTCGTTCTCGACATGGGTCTCAACCAGTCGCTGCCCGGCGTAATCAAGGCGCTGAGAAAACGGGTGGCGCAACCCGACAAGGAGGCGTGGGAATGAAGGGCCTAGGCCTCGGTCTGGTGGCTTTGATGTCCGTCCTGTTCATCGCCGTCCACGGAATCGCCCTGCTGGTGCCGGCGGCCGTGTTCCGTTATCTCATTATCCCTCCTGCGAACCGCGGGCTGCTCGGGTTTGTCGGAGCCGTGTTCCTCGTCGTCGTGGATGTCGTGCTGCTGCTCATCATGCTCGTGGTTACGACCGGGCTTGCGGCGCGCCTGCTCGGTCTCCGCTACTCGGGCGAGCACGAGGTCGACCTCCGCATCCCGGCAGTGCGCAACTGGCTGCTCAACTTCACCATCTACTTCCCGACGGCGGTGGTTATCGACTTCCTGCACCTCTACTCTCTCAAGACCCTGCACGTCAGCCTGCTCGGCGGGAAAGTCGGCCGCGGGGTCGTACTCGCCGGCATGATTACCGACCCGTGCCTGATTGATGTCGGCGACTACACCAACATCGGCGGGTTCTCGACCGTGATGTGTCACTCTACCGAGCACGGCCGCATCCGGTTCGCCCCGGTGAAGATCGGCCGCAATTGCGGGGTCGGAACGCGCTCCACGATCTTGGCGGGCGCGACGCTGGAGGACGGAGCGATGCTCGGCGCCGGTTCACTCCTGCCCAAGTTTGTCACCATCCCGGCTGGCGAGACGTGGGGCGGGGTCCCGGCGAAACCCTTGCACCGCAAGGAGACTGAGCAGCCGTTGTAGACTCGAAGATGCAAGGTGCAAGATGCAGGCTGCAAGATGTAGGATGTGAGACGAGAGACATGAGATGAGGAGGACCTGTGGCTGATAGCACTGCCGGATTTCTGACGCTGCGCTTCTGGCGAGCTTATCTAATTACGATGAGGCCGTACCTATTGTTCGTGTCCGGTACGGCTGGCGCGGTCGGCCTTGCGTTCATCCCGACGCCGGTCTACTGGCGTGTGGTGCTGGTGTTCTTCCCGCTCTTCCTGTCATACGGGTTCGGGCAGGCGTTGACCGACTGTTTCCAGACCGACACCGACTCGATCTCGTCGCCGTACCGACCCCTGGTTCGGGGCGAGGTGACGCGCGGCAGCGTGCTGCTCGTGAGCCTTGCCGGGCTTATCATCGGCACGCTGATTGTCGGGTACATAAGCCGGGTCGCGCTCTGCCTGTCCGCTCTGGCGGTGCTCGGGCTGCTCACCTACACGTTCTTCAAGCGCCGTTGGTGGGGCGGTCCGGCATGGAACTCGTGGATTGTGGCCCTGCTGCCGCTGGTCGGCCGCAACGCTGATTCCGGCTATCGCATGACCGGATTCTTCAACTGGACCGACCCGCACGTCCTGGCCTTTTCGCTCGCGGTCGCGGCCGTGTTCTTCGGCTATGCCAACTTCGTAGTGATGGGCTATTTTAAGGACATCTCGGCTGACCGGCAGACCGGGTACAACACATTCCCGGTCAGGTTCGGCTGGGTCGCGAATGCCATATTCAGCGACCTGCTTGCCTTGGGAATTACCCTTGGCGCGGGCGCGGCCATCGTCCTGAGCGGCCCAGTCAAGCCGTTGGCCGGCATCGTTTTTCTTGCCGGGTTCGTAATCAACCTCTGGGCCCAAGTTGCGATTCACCGCATCCGCGACGAGGCGAAGTCGCACGGTCCGATTGCCAATGTAGTCCGTGCCTTCGTCCTCTACGGGATGGCGGTGGTGCTCGCGCTCGAGCCGGGCTGGGTAATTCCGGCATTTGTGTTCTACGTTCTGTTCGAGGTCGTGCTCAGGATTCGACCCGAGCGCGCGCAGGTCTAGAGATGGCAGGAGACTCGAAGACGCGGAGAAACGGAGATACGGAGACTCTTCCCGCCTCTGCGTCACCGCGTCACGGCGTCGCCGCGTCTGGGCCGCTGCCCTTGGTCCTTCTGAACCCCGGCTGCAACTACACGACCGGCCGTTCGCGCTGGAACAAAGTCGCGACCGGGCTGCGTGGCCGCATCGGCGAGTTTGACGTCGAGGAGCTCCGTTCCGAAGGCGCGGTGAAGGAGCAGGTCCGGGCCGCTTTCGTTCGCGGCGTGCGCAACTTCGCGGCTGCCGGCGGCGACGGCACGGTCAATCTGGTCGCCAACGCACTGCTCGAACTCGGAGAGAAGGGCATCGCTCTGGGCGCAGTAGGACTGGGTTCGAGCAACGACTTCCACAAGCCCTTCCGCAAAGAGGATTACATTGCCGGGATGCCGGTGCGGATTGAGTTCGCGCGTGCGCGGTCGGTCGACGTTATCCGCATTGAGTACGAGAGCAGTGGTGGTGCTGGGCGTGACCCTTCGCAAAACGGGGACAGTCCCCATTTTGCTCGTTACTGTTTGCTCAACGCCAGCATCGGGATTACGGCCGAGGGTAACGCGTTCTTCAACACGCGGACGACTCTCATCCGGACGCTGCAGCGCGTCTCTCAAGACCTGGCCGTGACTGGCGCTGCCCTGCGCAGCCTGTTCATGTTCAAGGACATTCCGGCCCGACTTGTCATCGACGGCGAACCGGCCCTCGATCTACCCATCACCAACCTCGGTATCATCAAGCGGCCGAACTTTGCCGGCTCTCTCCGGTACGACACCGAAATCTCCCTCGACGATGGCCGGCTCGGAGTCAACGTGACATATGGACTCTCTCTGTTCGGTCGGGTCGCGGCGCTGACGGCACTGTCGCGCGGCCGGTTCCAGGGCCGGCCCAATACCCTGTGCCGCCACGGCACCGACGTCAGGGTGACAAGTGAGCAGGAGTTCGCGGTCGAACTGGACGGCGAAATCGTCCGCACCAGTTCCGCAAGGTTTTCGGTGATACCCAAGG
>DATJQV010000053.1 GCA_035505375.1 bacterium
GTGACCTGCGCCCGAGGCTTGCGCTTGCAGGGTGCTGAGGTACAATCCCGGTGTATGAAGGAAGCTGTGAGTAGTCCGCTCAAGAAGGAACTAAGGGCCTACGCCGCCCACAAGTCCGAGTTGCTGCGTCGGGCATCCGGCAAATACGTGCTCATCAAGGGCAGCCGGATAATTGGCACGTTTGACAGCGAGCTGGACGCGGCGCACCAGGGGTATGAGCGGTTCGGTAACGTTCCGTTCCTTGTGAAGCAGGTTGTGGAAGTCGAGGTTCCGCTCGACTTCACTTCGAGCCTGCTGGGCGTCTGAGTTGCCCAGTCTCACCGTACAACTGCCGGACCTGCAGGCCGAGGGGCCGAGGCTGGAGGTAAGGCTGACTGACACCGCCGGGCCGCTTCACCGGCCGCGGTAGACGCGCTGATTGATACCGGGGCCACCGTGACCGTTGTGGCCAATCAGGTGCTGAAGCGTCTGGGGCTGAGTCCGGTCGGGACAGCTCTGGTCCACACGCCTTCCTCAACGAACGTGCTCTGCTATAAGTACCTGGTGCGGCTGGTGCTGCCGAACGGCGTAGGATTGGAGACGGTTGCGATCGGTACGCCGCTTCGAGGCCAGCGCATCCAGTGTCTGATAGGCCGTGACCTGCTGAGGAACGCAGTCTTCGTTTACACCGGCCAGACCAACACCTTCACCCTATCGTTCTAGGCTGCCCCGGAAACTCCCGGTTACGCAGCACACGATTCCTGACGCCATAGAAACGCCAAAGGCCGAACGACGACCGCCGAACTGCCTGACGCCGTTAGCTAGCCGACCGGACTCGGCCAAGCGGGCAACCCATTTCCGATTCGAGATTGACCGCGGCCATGGGCCGCGAGTTTCCAGTTTCCAGTACCCAGTTCCCAGCTCTTAGTCCATGGTCTACAGTCCTCAGTCCCTAATCCCTGCCGCCCAAGTCACGCGGTTCACTAGAGTGAACTGGCAGGAGTCCAGCCATTCCAGGTTGTAGATTTCCGATTGTAGATTGGCGGGGCGCAGCGGGAGGCGGTTGGCGGGTAACGGGTTACGAGCGGGCGGTCAGCGGTTTCGGTGCTTGCGGGCTGGGCGGTCGCGAGCGATGAAGTCACTCGGCGGAACCGGACAATTCAGAATTCAGATACCAGAAACCGCGGCGGCGGGCACGGATAATTCAGAATTCAGAAACCAGAAACTAGAGTTCAGAAGTGATAGGAGAGGATTCCAGGGGTCGAGTGGCCTGTGGCCGGCACCGGATAATTCAGAAGTCAGAAACCAGAGACTAGAATTCAGAATTGCGGACCGGGGGCTACGGTCGGCGGCGTCGGAACTTGCGCGGACGATCGCGAACGATGGAGTCACTCGGCGGAGCCGGACAAATCAGAATTCAGAGACCAGAAACCAGAATTCAGATACGCTGACGAAGAGCTAGGACGGCGGTTCAGCGCCTGCGTCGGCGCCGATCGCGAGCGATGAAGTCGGACGCGGAGCCGGTATGGCCGGGTTTGTCGTCGTCAGTGATGAAACCGATGCGTTTCTTCTTGGGCTCGGGCGGTTGCAGGAGTTGACGGATGGCACTGACGAGCGAGCTTATTGAAGTGTCGTGAGTCGCCACCCGGCGTTCGAGGTCGGCGAGTTTAAGGGCCAACTCGCGGTGACTGGCCAGCAGTTGGCGCATGCGCACGAATGCACGCACGACGAATACGGATGCCTCTGCTGCCCGCTTGGAGTTAAGGACCGTCGCCGCCATGACCGCACCATGCTCCGTGAAGGCGTATGGGAGGTGACGGGAGAACTTGAGGCCCGAGAGGTGGTCACAAATTGTGACTACCTCGGCCTTCTCTTCCGGATTGAGCCGGAACAGGAAGTCGGCCGGGAAGCGGTCGAGGTTGCGTTTGATGGCCTGATTAAGGGCACGCGTGCTCACACCGAACAGCGCCGCCAGGTCTGCATCCAGCATCACGCGCTGGCCGCGAATCAGCAGGATTCCTCGGTCAAGGCGCTCGGTTGGTATTAGATATCCGAAGTCTTTAGGCACGGTCACGGGCCAAGGATACCGGCGAGGCGTGCTAATTCAAGGCGCGGCGCGGGAAGTCCTGCGACGCATTAGGCGATTCGTGACGCGCGGGTAGCCGGCTACCGACAGTCCATATGTAGTGGTTAGGTACGGCCGGAACCACAATTCTGCCGTGGGGTGGGCGGCCCAAGCGAGCACGGACAGTCCAGGATTCAGAAACCAGAAATCAGAATGCAGAATTGGAGCAGCGGGCAATACTCGGGTTGCCGCGATTTTCCCGCCCACCCCTCGGCCCCCAGACCGCCTGGAGGGCTGCAGTTGCCGATACAGTGCCGGACACACTAACTCATTGAATCACAGGAACTTTTACCGGGATAATGACTCGAACAACGCCGCGAACGCTTTCTCGAACAATGTCTCGAACAACTTCGTGTACAGTTCGCGGGACAACGCCGCGAACAGTTCTTCACATAGCTCACGACGCAGTTCGCTATTCAGTCATCGACGCACTTGACGACGCAGTCGAACACGCAGTTCGCGACACTTCCACCGGTACTTCTGGGCGAACTTCTCAGGGTACTTCTCGACGAACATCAACCGGAAGTTTCTGCTCGGCATCCGGCCGTGCAGACTGGGTATGTCGTCGAGACTTTCACGCCGTCCAAGCACACGTACTGGACCGGTTACTGGAGCCGTGCCAGTAATTAGCGAGGGCCAGTGAGGAAGGTCCGCGCCATCCGGCGCGGCCTTCTGCTTTGGAGACTCGGCGTCGCGGGCTGACAGCCGACGGCTTGCGGCAGACAGCTCACCGCTCGCGAATCCCGGGGACGCAGTAGGCGATTCCTGAAGCGCGCGCGTCCTTTGACTCGCCCGCCCGGTCACCCTAGAATTCCGCCCGCGGCTGCCTCCCGCACTAACCGAAGCCGCTGCCACTTGAGTTGTATGGTCTGATAGAAGACGATGCCCGAGTCATAGAAGGAGCAACATGAACGAAGTCGTACGTCCGAAATGGCGAGCGCCCCGTGGCGCAGGTGTGCTGCTGGTTTCACTGCTGCTGGCTGCGCCCATGGGTTTCTGTGCTGAGAACATGCAGAAGATTGCCGGCGGCGTCACGCTGTCTGCACCTGGAGGACAAACTGTCAGCGGGGCTGACGTCTACTGCTGGCCCGGGTCCCAATCCGATAGCATGCCGCAGGATAACACGATGGAGGTCGGAGAATCAACGTTCGTGCAATTGCCGAGCTCTTGCAGCGAATTCAGGATCGGCCTGATCAGTGACGCTCGGGCGGCGTCGTGGACGCTTCTGGTTTCGTCGTTTTGGGGCTCGATGGCCGATGACGAATGGGACACACTCGACGTCTGGAAAGTCGATTCCACAGCCGGCAACCGCATCGCCTCCAGCGAAGGGAACCTGGAAAACAAGCAGTTCTACGCCAAAGGGCCCGTTCCCGAGTCTATCCACAAGAAACTCAGGCCGGAGGATGCGGATGCCGACGAGCTTTGCGTGAAGTTGAACAGCAGTCCCTCGGGCAAGGCCGGCTGCAGGATAGTCGTATTCGGAGTGAATCGCAAGGCGGACAAGTAACCGGCCGGTGATGCCGGGCCGAGACTGAGTGAGGAGACGGGGCACTTCCTTCATTCGGCCGTGCTATGTCGGTTTGATAGAAGGATAGGAGTGACGTTGTCTTCTTGTGAGAGAGGGCCAGGCGCCTCGGGATGGAGCAGGGAGAAGCCGTGAGGAGATCTCTCTGTGTGTTGCTGGTCTTGCTGGGAACAGCGGCTGCGACTACTCGAGGACGGAGCGAAAGCCTGTGGTCAGTCGGCGGCTTAGTTCAGGGCGGAGTCAGCCTGACGGCCCTGCAGTCGAAATTGGTTGCGCTTGCCGCCGGCACCGTCGGCGTAGTCGTCGGCAGGCGGTTGCTGGCCGGCCTCGGCGGCGACTACCTGCTCAGCCCGGTCTTCGATTCAAGCGCCGGAACCGGGCACCGGCTGGGGATGTGGTACGGCGGTCCGGTCGTGGGCTACCGTCTGCCGCTGTCCAAGAGGCTGGACCTTACCCCGACTGCGCTCTTCGGAATCGGACGATTCAAGGAACTAGGCGATACTGTCTCTCCCGACAGGATTGGCGTGGTTGAACCGGAAATCGACATGAGCTACTGCTACTCCCCAGACGCGCCGGTTGCGCTAGGCCTTGGAGCGGCCTACCGTCTTGTCTTCAAGTCCAACTACTTTGCCGGCTCGGAGGCCAGCGGCCTGCGCGGCGTGCTGTTTCTTAGGGGCAGGTTTTTCTAGAACCTCACCGGGGATACCGGTATGTCACGATAGACTGGGCGGACTACGATGTCAGGGCGTAACGCAGCTTCGCCGCGAGTGACCAGTTTGCAGGTTCCAGTTCCCAGTTGAGAGCCCGGCAGACGATGATGACAGCCGACGCTTGCGGCTTACAGCTTGCAGCCCCGGTTGGATGCGGCGGCAGAAACCGGCCGGAGCCGCCGACGGCTAACCGCAAGCCGATGGCGAACGACACGCCAAGGCTCCTCCTGATCACGGCTTCTTCTCCGGAGATTCGCACCGTCCGGCGGTCACGCGTGCTGAACTTCCAGCAGATTACCATGCCCTATCTGGCCGCCTTCGCGCCCTCCAATTGGGTTGTAACCCATATTGATGAAGCGGTAACACCGGTCGATGTCGCAGCGGAGGTCGACCTGGTCGGTATCACCTTTCACACCCCGAGCGCGCCTCATGTGTATGAATTGGCTGCGCAGTTTCGGAGGCGGGGGATTCCGGTCGTGCTGGGCGGGCCGCACGTGACATTGTTGCCCGATGAGGCTCAGGAGCATGCGGACGTGATTTTCATCGGGGAAGCAGAACCGCATTGGCCCCGATTCCTGAGAGACTTCGAGAAGGGGGAGTATGAGTGCCGGTACGGCTCAGGCGACTTGCCGACCCTGGTTGATGCGCCGATGGCCAGAAAAGAGCTGTATCACCGGCGCGACTATACGGGAGGGAGGCTGTTCGCCACTCGGGGTTGCGCCTACGGTTGCGACTTCTGTACGCCGGCGGTGATGTATCAACGCAAGGTACGCACGCGCCCGGTTGAAGCTGTAGCGGCTGAGCATGCCTCCTTTGGGGGGAAAGTGATTATCTTTTGGGATGACAATCTGGCAGGTGACCGGGAGTATGCAAAGGCGCTGTTCCGGGCGATTGCGCCCTACAAGAAGTGGTGGAGCAGTCAGGCGAGCATTCAGGCCGGGGAGGATGCGGAATTCCTGGAGCTGGCCGCTCGCAGCGGGTGCAAACAGCTGTTCATCGGCCTGGAGTCGATTTCCCAGGCCAGCATGAATGAGGTCCACAAGGGTTTCAACGTGGTCGAGGAGTATGCGCGGGTGATTGGGCGTATCCATTCATATGGAATAGCGGTCCAAGCCGGGATAGTGTTTGGCTTTGACCATGACACGGAGGCGGTCTTCAGCGAGACGCTGGATTTCCTGGAGGGGGTCGGGGTGCAGAATGCGACTTTCAACATCCTGACGCCTTATCCCGGGACGCGGTTGCATCAGCGTTTGGAGGCGGAGGGACGGATACTTACTCGCGATTGGAGCAAGTACAATGGTCGGGAAGACGTGGTCTTTCAGCCTCGGCACATGAGTCCGGATGCACTGCTCGAAGGGTATCGGTTCGCCACTCGGCGGTTCTATTCGCTCAATAGCATCGGCCGGCGTCTGGCCCGCTCGCCGGTAGGATTCTGGTGGGCTTTGCCGCTCAATCTTGCGTATGCGTACGCGCTTCGTCATGGCTGGGGTCGAATTCCTGAGAATGACACGAAGCGTGCGAGGAGCCCAGGGGACACACGGGGAGTCGGAGACAGTTACCCGACCTGGTGACGGTGGCAAGGCGCGGCATGACGGGTTTCGTACATCGGCGTATCGTTCATCGTTGTTCGTTCCCAGGAAGAGCGGGCAGCGCCCATAGACGATGAGTGTTGTGCGAGGACTGACGTGGCGGGTCGAAACGGTGATGACAGCCGACAGCCAACAGCTCGCGGCCCGGCTGGAAATAAGATACGAATCGTGATGAACTCGCCAAACGCCAGGCCGCTCACGAGCGGCGGCCGTGCGGGCAGGAACTCTTCGGCGCTACTCCGAGGGTTGCCAGACGTACTTGCCCGTCTTGTCGATCCACCCCCACTTTCCACCTGAGATCACGAGACAGGTCGTGTCGGGCGTTCCACCTACGTTGACAAGCGCCAGGCCGTCGCAGAAGCCACAGCCGCCGTCGAACTGCGGGGAGACTACGACCTTCCCGCTTGCGTCGATGTAGCCGACTTTGGTGCCGGACCGGACCGCGGCCATGCCCTCGCAGAAGCGGTCACCGGCGATGAATTGCGCGGAGACGATCAGTCGGCCGGTTGTGTCGATATAGCCCCAGTGTCCGCCGACGCTGACCTTGGCCCGGTCTTCAAAGAACCGTTTGGCCTGGGCGAACTGCGGGCTGATGACCATCCGGCCGGTCGTGTCGACGTAGCCCCACAGGTTGCCGACCTGAACCGGCGCCAGTCCGTCGCCGAAGTTGCCTCCGCCACTGTACTGGGGGCTGATGACCCACGCGCCAGTCTTGTTGATGTAGCCGAAGTTGGCCAGGCCGGTGCTGTCTTGCTGCCGGACCCATGCCCGTCCCTCGAAGAAGCTGCCCGCAGCGCTCATCATGGAGTCGGTCGTGATGGCCACATTGCCGGCAATGTTGATGAACTTGCACCACGGACCGACGTGGACCACGGCCAGGCTTTCGGAGAAGTCGAAGGCGGTGTAGTACTGCGGGCTGATGACTAGAGCACCGGTCGTGTCGATGTAACCGTACTTGTCGCCGGAGAGGACCCGCGCCCGCCCGCAGGAGAAGTATGACGCATAGTCGAATTGCGGGCTGATAACCAGTTCACCGGCAGAATCGATGTAGCCGAACTTGCTCCCGACTTTGACGGGTGCGAGACCTTCGGTGAACAGCGTGTCGCCGTCAAACTGCGGATTGATGACCACCTTGCCGGATTGGTCCATGTAGCCGTACTTGCCGCCGACCAGGATTGGAAACCGGCCGTCCGATTTCTGCTTGAACAGGTCACAGGAGACCGACACAAGCAGGACCAGCGCCAGAATAGGGGCAATCCGATGGTGTGTGCTCATGGTTTGTGCCTTTGGTTGTTCGCGCCTGGAGTGCTGACGGGCTATTCCTTCATCAGGTGGAAAGCCCGCACCTCAGATTCCCTGCCCTCGAAGTACTCCTCGTCGGTGTTTGTGACCTCACCGTCCATCTCGACGGAGTTATACACGAAGTTGAAGGTGGAGTTGTCGGTGGTTACTGTGAACATCTGGACACCGTTGTTCACCTGCCCGGAGGATGCGGCAACCGGCCAGTTGAGCAACAGGGCCACCGGCGATTTGAGACCCAGTCTTGAAGCATAGGAGACGTTGCCCGCGTCGAGCGTCGGCTCGGGGAAGTGTATCCCGTTCTCGGTTTCGAGATACTGCTGCGTGACCCCGCTCAGGCCGAACTCCACGTCCAGAATCGAGTGGTCGGTCGGATCGTACTTCACGCACATGAATGGTATTCCGGTTACCTGCAGTTGCCTGTCTCCGTACAGGTCCAGCACGTAGTAGGAGTCGGCGATGCTTCCCTTCCAGTACTCATAGTGCTGGCCCCCGCCGCAGGAGACAAGTACGAGTGCCGACGACGCTGCTATGATGACCGGATAGACCAGACCTGCGATTCTCGACATTATTCTCACAACCTGACGTTCCTTTCTGCTTCCGTGGTTCGGAGATTGGCACTTAGTTCCATACCAGTTGAGGTCGGTATGGTGTTCAGGGATCGAGCTTGTGTGATTCTCGGCGGAGCGGTCCGGAAGTCAAGCCGCGCAACGCAGGTTCACGGCTTACGGCTTGCGGCTGACAGAGTAGCCGGGGCGGCAGATGCCGCCCCGGTTTCGCCTTGCGTCTGGTGTGCTAAGGCTGTGGAGGCAAAGGCGGGGGTGCGGGCGTCCCGTAATCTGTCTTGTCCGGTTGTTCGCGCCTGCGAGCTGCACGGATGATGGCGAAGCAGGCTAGCATGGCGAGGCCGATGAATCCGAAGATGAATCCGCCGGTGAAGTCGTTGCCGCGTTGCGCCACTTGGCCGAAGACCAGGGCCAGGCCGAAGGCGAGGAGGATGGCCCCGATTATCAGCAGGGCGTAGAAGTTGCCGGTCCGCCGGCGATGAGGGGGCGGCATCATTCCTTGCTCAATCATCTTCATACGCTCGCGGTGCCTCTTCTGCGATCCGGTGATGGCGACGACAAATGCCCCGACCACGGCCACAATCGGTAGCCCGAATATCAGGAAGATGGCCAGGGTGCCGTTAAACGAATTCAGTATGCTGCTTGGGGTCACGGTATTCCTCCTGTTAGTTCAACTCGGAGCGGTCAGGCGTGGTCCCGGCGACGAGGCTCGGGCCCGTCGGCCTGACTACAATGGTATCAACGATCATGTTGGGAAGCGGGGCACTCACAACGACCTCGGGCATCATCCCGACAGCCGCCGCGTGGTTGCTCGACAGTAAGTTGCCCCTCAGCACGGCGAAGGCAAGGAGTGCTATCGCGGTCAAGACATAGAAGGTTGCTTTCATTCGCGTCGTCATGCCCATATGACGTGACGGGTTGCGCATTTGTTGCAGTCGGTGTAACATTCTCGACGGAGCCGCGTCTTATGGACAAGCAATTGGATGCCATACCTGAGGATTCACTGGTCAGTCGCTCCGCCCGGGGCGACGAGCAGGCTTTCGGGGTGCTGGTTGAACGCTACAAAGGTATGCTGTACTCAATGGCCACGAGGCTGATGAAAGACCGCGGGCGCGCCGAGGACGCGGCGCAGGAGAGTTTCATCAAGGCTTGGGCCGCGTTGCCCGGGTTCAAGGGCGAGTCGAAGTTCTCGTCGTGGCTGTACCGCATATGCTACAATACGTGCATCAGCGAATTGCGCAAGCGGAAGCCCGAGGTCGAACTGGACGAGGCGATGGAGGTGCCGGTCGAAGGACCGGCGCAGGAGTTCCGGAACCGCGACATTCAGGCTACGATACAGGATGAGGTCAGTAGACTGCCGGATGATTACCGAGCCGCCATAACGCTGTACCATTTCAACGGCCTGTCTTATGAGGAGATTGCGAAGCTGACCCGAAAGCCGATGGGGACGGTGAAGGCCAACATACACCGTGCCCGCGCTGCTCTGAAAACCCGGCTGGTCGAGCGAGTCGGCTGGGACAACTTGAAAGAGGTGATGTGGCAGTGACAGTCTTCAGTTACCAGGTACCAGTTTCCAGGTGGACACGGTCCATCGCTGAGTTCCGTTTCGGTGATGGTCCAGCACCCTCACCCTTCCCTCTCCCTCAAGGGGGAGGGAATAGAAGGGAGGGGGTCGAACTTGCCACTGCTTACGCGGATGTCAGTAGCCCGGTGGTCTGGTTTTATCTGAAGGAGCTGATGTGGCGATAAGTTGCGAGGAATTCAAGAACCGGTTGCAGGATTACGTTACCCGCCAGCTTGAGCCCGAGGAGCGTCGGCAGGTTGACGCGCACCTGCTCGAGTGCGCCGATTGCCAGCACGAACTGGCGGTCATGACCGCCATCGTCTCCACGCTGGACCATCAGCCGGTGACGGAACCTTCGTCGGAGTTCACGTCAAAGGTGCTTGCCGGGCTGCCGAAGCAGCGGACGTTTGTGCCAAGCCTATGGTGGGCGCTCGTGCTGACGCCGATACTAGCCGGAGTGGCTTTCCTGCTGCGAGCGCCGGTTGCGGCTGAATTGGCGAAGCTGCTTGACCGGCTCCCGTCGCCACCCGCGCAGTTGCCGGCTCCGACTACTTCTCAGGTGGCGCTGGTGGTCGGCGTTGTCGTTGGTCTAGGGCTTCTGGTGTCAGCCGGCGCGGTTTATTACTGCTGGGAGCAGTATCTGCGCGACTAGCGTAGCGCCGCAAGGTACCAGTTATCAGGTACCAGTTTCCAGTGGCCGACAGCGCGAATTCGCCGTCTGAAGGCTTAGCTTCCAGTTACCAGGTACCGGTTACGATGGCCAGTTTCCACGGAGGTCGGAAGTGGGGCTGTTTACGCTTCTTTGTTCGGGCTGGTTTGAGGTGCGCTGCAGGAGCGGACGATGGCACCGAAGATGAGGGTCAACTCCTTCGCCTCCGACCACAGCTCGCGTGCTCTGGGTTTGCGTTCGGGGCATGCGGCCGCGAGCATGTGCAGCCAGTGCTGCGTTTCGCGTGCCTCCTTGGCGCAGATGCTGATCTTGTGCCTGAAGTCGAGGCGCGATTCGGCCTCATTTGCTTCTGAGTAGTTGGCTCCGACGCTCGTCGCCGCTCGTACCAGTTGCGAGATGAGCGAGCGTGTTACGGCGTTCCGTTCGATTGTCCGCGCGAAGGTGATGACGTCCACGCCAAACCGCGAAGTCCTTCCAACGAGGTCCTGCCGGGTCTTGCCAGGGGCATGGCTATCGGACGCACCGGCGGGCTTCACGAGGCGTGTCCGGTTCCGCTAACTGGTCACTGGTACCTGGTCACTGGTACCTCAGTGGATTAGCCCCAGCCAGTCTCCCAGCAGGAACTGTAGCCTCCCGATGAATAGCGATATACGGGCCATGACGGTGTAGCCGAAGGATGCGCCGAATCCGACCATGATGAAGACGATGCCGACGTAGCTGATCGGCTTCAATACGCCCTTGCGTTCGGCGGAGAAGAAGAAGTAGCTGATGGTGGCAATCACGCCGACGAGAATGAGGATGGCCCAAAGCGCCGTGTCCCAGTGTGTGAGTTGCCCGCGGGTGACGATTGTCGCCTTCAATTGCCGGATGATCTCGGCGTCAATCGCGCGCGGTATTCCCATGCCGCAGGAGTAGCCAAGCGCGATCGAAATCGGGATGCGTACCAGCCACGAGATTTTGGGGATGAACCGCGTGAAGTAGAGCGCGCCGATGATGGCGAGGGATATGAGCCAGATCTTGGTCCCGATATTCGAGCCGTGCCGGATCGGGTTGATGAGGACGGGCACAAGCAGCAGGTGCCACGTGACCGCGATTGAGTAGCCGTTGGCCAGCCCTACGTACAGGTGCTCAGCGGCGCGGTAGAAAGGGTTTTCGCGGTAGAGGAAGGAGAACATGGCGAGCGTCAGGATTGCCGCGATCCAGACCCAGGGGTCGGGGGAGAGGTTCATGAGGACCTCCTGTTCCGAGAATCGGCCGAAGTCGCAGTGATGATAGTCCAGAACCCGGAGTCCAGAGTCCAGAATTCAGAGTCTACAGACATTCTGGTTTCTGGTTTCTGGATTCTGAATTCTGCATTGTCCCCTGTCTGGTATGTCATGACTTCCTCCTGCGGGTGACGAAGTAGGCGATGTTGCCGATGATGATAAAGGCCATGATGGCGAGGTGCGCAGCGGCCTGCGACGACATTGCCTCAGTGCCTTTGCTGCGCAGATGCCAGTCCATGCCGTTCTTGGCCATGCGCTGTTCGAGCAGCTCCTCGTATTCGGCCGCCCCCTTCATGCCGGCCAGCATACCCGTGAACTGGCCGGAGTTGACATAGGGATAGAAGTCAGCAGCCGATACCGCGGTGATGCCGCAACCGAGATGGACGCCGAACTGGGTCTGGGCGAGGTTGATCCACGAGAGCGGGAAAGCCGAAGCGGCAATCGACACGAGGATGCCGGCGTCGTCATAGTTCTTCAGCCGCTGCATCACCGGCAGGCTCTCGGTCTTCTGGCCGTAGTAGTCAACCGGGAAGACTTTGGCAATGTGCTGACCCATGCCGAGCATTACGGTAACCACCGGCGTGGTCCAGCCCCAGAAGACGTAGTCTCTCCCGTTGATTACTGAGTCGGCATTGGTCTTGGCGTGGGCGTTGAACTCGGCGGTGACTTGACGTATGGCATCCTGGCCGAGGCCGAGGCCCTGCGGGGCCATCGCGAGTACGCCGACCGGCCGGTGGATGACAAATGCGTGGCGCAGCAGCGCCACGAGCATTGGCTGGAGTTCGGCCTGCGTATCGGGCGTGTAGTCAACCGAGATGATCAGGGCCTTGTTCGCCGGCATCGTGTCGATGTAGTGGAACATGCTTTCGACCGGCGGGGTGGCCACTGACTTTATCTTGAAGGGGAAGATCAGCGGCAGCATTACCACCAGCCAGACCACGAGATAAATCCAGCGGCGGTCGATGGCTTGAAGTTTCTTCCAGAATTCCATCAGGCGCCTCCCAGCCAGCCGCGTTCAATCCCCAGGAGGATCTTCAGGGACGTGGCCAGAATGCCAAGCTGGATCCCGAAGTTGATGCCGCGCTTGGCCGCGGTGTTGGGAACGGCGAGAATCCACTCCGCGAACGACGGCAGCGGGTGGAATATCATTCGGCCCAGCGGGACCGCGCCCAGCATCAGCACAAATGCCGCCGCGAGCAGGAGCGTCGCCGCGAAGCTGCGGGCGCGGAATGCCCGGTACGCGGCCGAGGCCATGAAGAAGGCGAGCATCGAGAACATCGTGGCCCCAAGCGGCACGATCATGTTCATGTATAGCGTCTGCATGTGGAACGAGAAGCTGCCGATGTGGGTCGGCAGAATCCCGGGATGCGCAGGGTCGATGCCGCCGAACAGGCCGATAATGCCGGTGACAAGGATGGTGATGACTGTTATCCAGCTATACTGCCAGTTCACGATCTTGTGTTGGATCTTGTTGAAGTGGTGCTGGAGAATCGAGCCGAGACCCAGCACGAGGCTGAACGCGGTGATGATCCGCAGTACGTCGTTGCGCATCGACTCGTCCACAGCTTGTACCGCATGGTGCGGGATGAAGTATGTCACCGCGCCGAAGATGCCGGTCACGAGCACCAGTATTAGAGGTAGTCGTTTCTTCATTGATTCTCCTAGAGGTACTTGAGTACCGGTAGGCCGGCGACGAGCGCCAGGAGAGTGCCCGCCACGATAATGATGACGATGAGCGCCTTGGAGTAGTCCTGGCCCTTGATGGCGCCCAGAAGCAGCGGCTCGCGCGAGAGATAGGCCGAGGCAGCATAGAGCTCCTCGCCAATGAGCGTGTAGTCGCAGGCAGTGATGAAGAACGGCAACTGCGAGACCGCGTCGGTGCCGGCAATCTGGACTGCGCCGGTCGCAGCGCCGGTCTCAGCCATGATCAGCGACTCGGCGTAGAACATGCCGACGAGGAAGTTGGTCGCCGGCTTCTCGCGGGTCATGATTCCGTCCACGGCCGCGGCGAAGGCGAACTGCACGTCGGTGACGAAGAACACGATGTCCTGGGTGAACGCATCGGGCCGGCCGACCGACGTGTACGACTCTTTCACGATTTCCCGCGCGACGGTGTAGACGATGGGGTCGGTGTTGGGCACGATGAGCGGAGTCCCGAACTTTGCCGTCTTCTTGGCCACCTCGCCGAGGATGTTAAGCGAGGCGATGGTCGCCACGTCGGCAATCGAGGAGGTGCCGGGAACGTAGAGCGTGGGCCGGCCCATCTCGGTGGCGCGCCCCAGTGCCTCGTCCACGGCGTCGAGCCCGGAGATGCGGCGGATGAACAGATTCCGGTCCTTCCGCGCCCGGCTGATGAAGTAGAACAGGATGAATGACAGAACGACGCTGCCGATAAGCGCCGGCACCGTGTCAAAGTTGAACCATTGAGGCGACGCGACCGCATAACCCGACACCGGGGCTTCCGCAGACTCGGTGTTGGACTCGGCGATGATCTTGTACTGATATGGGACGCCGTCATGTGCGCCTTGATCAACAAAGCTTGTCGCCCGGCGACCGGCGAAGTTCAGCGTGTCCCAGGCCGTGGCCCCCTTGGCTTGGCGGAGTACTTGATAGCCGAGCAGGCCCGAGTCCGGGGACGCCGTCCAGGTTACGAGAATACTGCCGCCGCCGTCATTCGGCACGTCGCGGGCCGCGACGTTGCCCGGCGGGGCCAAGCTGCTCAAGAGCAGCGCGACAATACAGGATAACGCCAATTTGCCTCCTAGTTGCTGCCGGGAAGCGGCAGCGCGAGCGGGTGGTCTGGTCTCATCGGGTTAACTGCGTGCAAAACCGACGCGTGAGTCTATTGAAACCCGGGTGTGGGTCAACAGCCGCAGGCAGCTGAGCTAAGTGGGCTACTCGGTCCACCGCCGGCGCTCGCGTTCCATTTGAGCGAGATAGCGCCGGGTTACCCCGGTCGGGTATTTGCCGTTGAAGCAGGCAGTGCAGAAGCCCGGCACCGACGAGTTGCCGCGGACCGCATCGACCAGGCCATCGTAGGTCTGGTACACGAGAGCGTCGGCTCCGACGACCTTGCGGATCTGCTCGACAGTCCGGTTCTTTGCCACGAACTCGCCGCGGGTCATCATGTCGATGCCGTAGACACAAGGGCAACGAAGCGGCGGCGCCGTGATCGCCATGAAGACCTTGCGTGCACCGGCATCGCGTACCATCTGGACGATCTCGCGCGAAGTCGTACCGCGGACGATGGAGTCATCCACCAGCATGACGTCCTTGCCCACGACTTGAGACCTTACCGGGTTGAGCTTCTGGCGGACGGAGAGAGCTCGTCGGTCCTGGCCATGCATGATGAAAGTGCGTGCAATGTAACGGTTCTTGATGAGACCCTCGCGCAGGTCTACACCCAGGGTCGAGGCGAGCGAACTGGCCGCGGCCCGGGCAGTGTCGGGCACCGGAACGATGACGTCGGGCTTCAGTCCCTGGCGCGCGACCTCATGAGCCAGGCGCTCGCCGAGCCGCAGTCGCGCCTGGTAGACTTCGATGCCGTCAATGACTGAATCGGGTCGGGCAAAGTAGACGAACTCGAAGATGCACGGCCGCGGCGTGCCGGGGCGCACTTGACTACGATGTACCTTGCCCTTGAAGTCCACGAATATCGCCTCGCCGGGTTTCACGTCGGTGAAGCCGTGGAACCCGAGGCGATCAAAGGCAACGCTCTCGGAGGCGAAGGCGAACTCGTCGCCCTGCTGAGAGAAGACCAGAGGCTTGATGCCGAACGGGTCGCGGAAGGCGAGCAATCCGCGCTTGTGGATCAGCGCGACGACCGAATAGGCTCCATGGGCCCGGTCGAACACGCCCTGGACTGCCTTGAATACCGCGGTTGGGCCGAAGCGTCTCAAGTTCGACTGCTCCAGGCCCTCGGCAAACACGTTCAGCACCGGCTCGACGTCGGAACAACTGGTGAGTTGGCGAAAGTCCTTGAACATCAATTCGCGGCGCAGGTCGGAGTAGTTGGTGACATTACCGTTGTGGACCATTGCTATGCCGAACGGATGATTCACGTAGAACGGTTGGGCATCTTCGGCTGAGCCGGGTCCAATGGTCGGGTAGCGGGTGTGGCCGATGCCGGCATTACCGGTCAGGCGCGACAGGTTCTTTGGATTGAAGACGTTCGCGACCGTGCCGTTACCCTTCTTGAGGTGGAACGTGCCGTCCGAGGTCAGAACTCCGGCCGAATCCTGGCCACGGTGCTGCAGCGCCAGCAGACCCTCGACGAGGTCAGGGCCGACTTCTCGCCGGGTGATGAGTCCGATTACGCCACACATGAATGTATGTTACCGGCAGGACGTGGCAAAGTCAAAGCCGTGTCGCCGCGATCAGACTCCACGGCCATCAAAGTCAGGTGTGTAGTCGCGGGAGGCAGAGGAGTGGTCCTGCGCGAAGCCCTCGTCGAAGCCCAGTTTCTCAAACCAGCGCCGCACCTCCTCGTATTCGTCATTCGACAGGCGGCGGTTCATGCCCGGGAGTTCGGCAGCGCGGTGGACAGGGCAGTATTGGGACATCAAGCTGACGCTGGTGCGCGGGCCAGAATCGTCATGTATCCACTTCAGCAGTTGCTTGCTGTCGTCGGAGTGGCCCGGGAGCACGAGGTGCCGGATGATGAGGCCCTTCTCGATGATTCCGTGTTCATCGTACCGGTTCTGACCGACCTGTCGTTTCATCTCGGTAATCGCAGCCGAGGCGTGTTTGAAATAGTCGGCCGCCGACGAGCAGGCGTGGGCGAGTTCGTCCGAGTAGTATTTGAGGTCAGGCAGGTAGATCTGCACGAGTCCTTCGAAGCGCGCGAGGGTGTCGGTTTTCTCGTAACCGTTCGAATTCCAGACGATGGGAATCTTCAGTGTCGCTCGGGCACGTTCGAGGACCGGGAGCAACTGGTCGGAATAGTGAGTCGGCGAGACGAGATTGATGTTGTGCGCGCCCTGCTGTTCAAGCTCATGCATGATGGCCAGCAGCCGTTCGGATGTGACCTCATGGCCGTGGCCAAGCTGAGAGATGTCGTAATTCTGGCAGAAACGGCAGCGGAGATTGCAGTGGCTGAAGAAGATGGTTCCGGACCCGCGTGTTCCGGATATGGGTGGCTCTTCCCAGTGATGGAGCTGAGCGAGCGCTATCTCAAACCGGTCTGTTGCCCGGCAGACGCCAAGCTTCACCGAGCGGTCGACACCGCAATCGAATGGGCACGCACGACATTCCACACGAGATTATACACGATGGCGTGACCGGTGGAACTGCGGCGGGCTTACTTGACACGTGCCGGATACTTGGTAAGCTTGGGATTGTGAAGCCTGAACGACTACAGAAGTATCTCGCATCGGCCGGCGTCGGGTCGCGCCGCTACTGTGAGGAGTTGATCGCTGCCGGTCGGGTGCGGGTCAACGGACTGCCGGCGAAGGTCGGGCAGTCGGTAACACCCGGCAAGGACCGGGTCGAGTACCGGGGCCGCGAGGTGAAGCCGGAGGTCGAGAAGGTGGTCGTGGCGGTCAACAAGCCGTCCGGCTATCTCAGCGCCTGTTTCCGTGGTCACGAGGAAGGCTGGTTGGTGACGGAGCTTGTTGACCTGCCGTTTCGGCTTTACCCGGTCGGCAGACTCGACCGGGATTCCGAAGGTCTGCTGCTTCTGACTAACGACGGCGACCTCGCGTTGGAGTTGACCCATCCGCGTTACGGCAAAGAGAAGGAGTACGAGGTCGAACTCGACCAGCCGGCCGGGCCGGAGTTGTGCGAGCGATTGCGGAAGAGCGTGCAGTTGGCCGATGGTCCGGCCCGTGCGGTACGTGCGACAATCGTCGGGCCGGGCCGGCTCAGCGTCGTCCTGGCTGAAGGACGGAAACGGCAGCTGCGGAGAATGTTCGAGGCGCTTGGGTGCAACGTCGTGCGGCTGCGGCGGGTGCGGATTGCAGGTCTGCGGCTCGGTGATTTGCCGCCGGGCAAGTGGCGCAGGCTGAGTGCGCAGGAAGTGATCGAGAAGCTCGGCCGAGGTCAGAAGTCAGAGGGCAGAAATCAGAAGGTAGAATCGGCGGGCGTTAGGCCGTGAGTCATAAGCGGATAGCTGTTGTGTTGTGTCTGCTTGCGCTTGGGCTATGCGCTTGGGCTCAGCCTGATCGGCAGCCGGTGACGGTCGAGCCGCCGATCCGCATCGGCCTCACACTTTCCGGGGGCGCCGCTCTCGGGCTTGCACACATCGGCGTGCTCAAGGTGCTTGAGCGCGAGCACATACCGGTCGTAGCTATTTCCGGTACGAGCATGGGCTCGATGGTCGGCGGCGTGTATGCGGCCGGCTATAGCGCTGCGCAGATAGAAAGTGTGGCACTGAACGCGGACTGGAACAGGTTGTTCAGCTCCAGCGTTCCTTTCGGCGCCCAGTACCTGCCCGAGCGCAGGCAGGCTCAGCGCTACGTATTCAATCTCCGGCACAACAACTTCATCCCGTCGCTGCCCGGGGGGCTGGTGCCTTTGCAGAACGTCGAGTTCCTGCTGATGCGGCTCCTTTCGGACGCCGAGTACAACACGGGCTACGACCTGGACAGCCTGCCGATTCCCTTTCGGGCGGCATCAGTTGACCTGAAGTCCGGCAATTTGCAGGTGATGAGAAGGGTGCGGCTCGAACAGGCCATCCGCGCCAGCATTGCTATTCCCGGCGTGTTCTCGCCCGAGAAACTGGGAGACATGGATCTTGTGGACGGCGGCGTGCAGTGGCTGCTCCCGGTTGATGCGCTCGACAGCATCGAACCCGACCTCGACCTCAGAATAGCCGTGCTCACGCTCAAGCACAACGCGGAGACCGGCGTCTCGCTCGTAGACATAACTTCTCGCAGCATGGACCTGGTGAGTCCGGATGAGCTGGCGCGGCAGAAGAAGCGCGCTGATGTGCTGATTGAGCCCAACGTGGACCCATTCACTCATTCTGACTTCGCCAAGGCCGCGGGGCTCATCGCGGCCGGCGAATCGGCGGCGGAAGCCGCGCTGCCTCGCATCCGTGAGCTGATCGGCGCGCGCGAACTTGCTCGGCATTGGCACCCGGTTGAGCGCCGGCCCCCGCCGGTGGTTCGTTCCGTCAGTTTCGATGGGTTGTGCTGCACACGAGAGGCAACTGTGCGGAAGGAAGTCAATACCCGACCGGGCGACACGCTGCAGTTTGGCCGACTCATCGACGACCTCACGAGGCTCTTCGACACCGGGCTCTTCGAGGATGTCAACTATCGGCTGGAAAACGCCCGGGACGACTCCGTGGATGTGGTCATCGAAGTCCAGGAACGCGCGTACGGTTTCTACTCGTTGGGCATCAGGTACGACAATACCGACGATGTCGCGCTTGGGCTCGAGGTCGGTCAGGGCAACCTGGGCGGCTCCGGAGCGAGTGTCCGGGCAGCGTTCGACCTCGGTAATCCTAATGAGGTTAGACTCGGGCTCACCGGTACGCGCCTGTTCCGGCTGCCATTCGGCTATCGGCTGGACGGATTCCTGGGTTCGGTTAGCCGAGCCTACTATGATAGCAGCCTGTTGCAGGGAACATACACGGTCGGCTATCGCGGTGGGGTGGCCGAGGCCGGCTACGTCCTCGGCCGGGATGCGTTCTTTGACCTTGGGCTGAAGGCGTACCAGGCGCAGTATGGTGTACCGAACCGGTTCCCGGTTGAGTCGCTGCAGAGTGAGTGGGTGGTGGGGCCGACCTTCCGGCTCGAGGTCAACAACTTCCGGGACATAGACTTCCCGACCCGCGGCGCGGCATCGACGCTGGAGGCCAGCTACTCGGGCCCGATGTTCCGGGCTACACATCAGTTCCTGAAACTCGCCTACGACTGGGAGAACGTGACGTCGCTAAATGGCGCGGTGCTACTGCGGCCCGGATTCGGGGCCGGGATTTCATTCGGGCATCTGGCATGGGCTGAGCAGTTCCGGACCGGCGGGCAGGATTTCGTAGGGTTTCCGTCCGAAGAGTTCACTTCGCCGCAGCGGGCCCTGGTGAAGCTGGGAGTGGATATCAGGCTGTTCCGGCTGTTCAGCCAGGAGAACTATCCATTCTACCTGCAGCTATTCTCCAATGCCGGCACGTTTCGACGTCTCGATTCGCTCGCGCTGGGGCCGGACCGCGCATCGATGCTGCATTGGGGAGTTGGAGCCGGTGTGCGGACCAACACGCCGATTGGACCTGTTCAGTTGATCGTTGGTGAGGGTGACTTCGGTTCGACGCTCCCCGAACGTCCGCCGACGCTGGCAGTCTTCTTCTCGGTCGGTCGCGAGTTCCGTTACACTCGCTGACCGCTGCAGGCCTTCACGCACAATCCGCAGATGTATTGACTGACGTAGCGCTTGCTTTGGAATTCCTTCAGCAGGGCGAAGCAGTCCATGTGCTTGAACTCGGCCTGCGTCTCGCCGATAGCCGTGGCTGGGCAGGCAGCGATACACGCCCGGCAGGAACCGCAGCCGTTCTCGACCTGGTGGTTGGGTTCGAGTTCCAGGTCGGTCAGCACCGTCACAAGTCGAACCTGAGCGCCGAAGCGTGGCGTGACGAGGAGATTGTTCCGGCCGAGCCAGCCGAGGCCGGCTCCGACCGCGACCCGTTTGTGCGATAGATGACCGCGCTGGTTCTGCCAATCCACGAGTTGTGATGCCGCGATCGGCAAGGCCTGAGCACCAAGGTCCTGAATTAGAGTAGCTAGGTCGAGGGCCAGCCGGTCGAGCGCGAAGTTGACCTGGCGGTAGTGATGCTCATACAACTGGTTCGGATGGTCCTCCAGCGTGCCGAGCACTGCGGGGGAGAGGTGTAGAGCCACGCTGATTGCCAACGGCAGGTCCCGGATAGTCTTCTCGGGTAGCAGAAAGTCATCAGTCTTTGTGTCCGAGAGACGGCACACGCCGAACCCGACCGCGCCGCGACTCCGGCAGAGCTCCTCTAACGCCTCACGGTTACTGCTGAGAGCCAAAACCCCTCCTGGAATTCCTAATTCCCAATTGCCAATTCCTAATGGAGGGCAGGGGATTCCTTGCTTCGTCATTCACACATTGATTAGGAATTAGGAATTCGCAATTGGTCATTTGTTCTTGAGATACGCCATCAGGGCAAAGACTGCCGCCGGTGTTACGCCCGGCATGCGTTGGGCCATGCCCACGGATGCCGGGCGATTGCGGGCCAGCCTCTCGCGGACTTCGTTTGACAGTCCCGGCACGCGGTTGAAGTCCAGCCGTTCCGGAATCCTGATGGACTCCAACTCCTCAAACTGCCCGAGCTGCCGCTTCATCCGCTCAATGTAGCCCTCGTACTTGACCTCAAGCTCTACCAGGTCCTGGAAAATGGGGACTGTACCGCGCCGAGTCGGACGGAGGCGCTCCGGGGGACTGTCCCCATTTTTCTCGGCCATGTACACCAAGTCGCTCCAGGAGACTTCGGGTCTGCGCAGAAGCTCGATGGCGGGCACCGACTCTGATATCGCCGTTGTGCCGAGCGCCTTCAACTTGCGGTTGACTCTCGGCGATGCCTTGATACGGGCCGAGTTCAGCCACTTCGTTGCCTGTTCGCACTGCTTCTGCTTCTCCTTAATGCGACTGAACTGGTTTTCAGTGAGCAGGCCGAGTTCGTGCGCGCGGGACCCGAGTCGGAGGTCCGCGTTGTCCTCGCGCAGGAGCAGGCGATACTCGACCCGGGCTGTGAACATCCGGTACGGCTCGTCCGTGCCCTTGGTAACAAGGTCATCTATCATCACGCCGATGTACGAGTCGGCGCGGGTCAGCACCAGTGGCGGTTTCTCCAAGGCTCGGAGCGCGGCGTTGGCCCCGGCGACAAGCCCTTGGGCTGCGGCTTCCTCGTAGCCGGTAGTGCCGTTAATCTGTCCGGCAAAGTAGAGATTGCGGATCGGGCGGGTTTCGAGAGTAGGGAAGATCTGAGTCGGGTCAGAATAGTCGTGCTCGATCGCGTAGCCCGGCCTGAGCATCCGGCAATCCTCAAGGCCCGCGATGGAATGGAGCATTCGAAGCTGGAGATGTATCGGCAGGCTGGTCGAAATGCCGTTCGGATAGCACTCGACCGTGTCCTTACCCTCGGGTTCGATGAAGATGTGATGCCGGTCGCGGTCGGAGAACTTCACGACCTTGTCTTCGATTGACGGGCAGTAGCGCACGCCGCGCCCTTTGATGACGCCTGAATAGAGGGGTGACTGCTTCAGGCCGGTGCGGACGATGCGATGGGTCGTCTTGTTGGTGTAGGTGACGTAGCAGCTCGCTTGGTTCCGTGGCGGGTCGTCGGTCCAGTCGGAGAATGGGACCGGCGGCTCGTCGCCGTCCTGCTGCTGCATCGCCTTCAGGTTCAGCGACCGCATGTCCAGCCGCGCCGGCGTTCCGGTCTTGAACCGGCCGATGTTGAACCCCAACTCCCGCAGGTTCGCGCCCAGCCTCTGCGCCGGAGCTTCGCCCAGTCGTCCGGCCGGAAAGCTCGTCAGGCCGATGTGGACAAGCCCGTTCAGGAACGTGCCTGGCGCAAGCACGACCGTCTTCGCCCGCAACTGCTCGCCCAACTCCGTCTCGACCCCCACGCACGTCTTCCCCCTCACCATCACCTTCGCCACCGTGCCTTGATATAGCCGGACCGTTCTGTTCTCTCCCTCTCCACTCTGGGGAGATGGTAGGGGTGAGGTGTTTGTCCGTCCCAACTTCTGACTTCTAGCCTCTAGCTTTTGACATCTAGCTTCGTCTGCATCCGAGTCCGGCCACTTCTCACATCTCACATCCGACATCTGACGTCTTACTTCGTCTGCTCCTTCCAGCAACTGCTTCATCAGCCTTCGATACATCTGCCTGTCCACCTGCGCCCGCGACGACCGCACCGCCCGTCCTTTGCTCGTATTCAATTGGCGGAAGTGGATTCCGGCTTTGTCGGTCAGTTGCCCCATCGCGCCGCCCATCGCGTCCAACTCGCGCACCAGTTGCCCCTTGCCGATGCCGCCGACCGCGGGATTGCACGACATCAGGCCGATGGTGTCGAGATTCTGGGTTACGAGCAGGGTCGAGCAGCCCATCCGCGCCGCAGCCAGCGCCGCCTCGCAGCCGGCATGCCCGGCTCCGACCACAATCACATCGTACACCGGTCTGCAACGCATGCTCCCGCTGATTCTAGTTGTCATCGCACCTTAGTCAAAAGAAGGCGGTCTTCGGGGCTGCCGTGGTCGACTCTGCGTGCCGAGTCTGACACCGATAGTGGGGACAGTCCGCTCAGAGATCGTGCACAGGGCATGGTCCATCTGTGGTGCACGACGAATGCCTGTAGTTCCCGATGCTGTCCAGCCCCGGGCGGCTGAGCCAGGTTGCGTTGTATCCGCCACGTTCAGGGACCGGGGCGATCTTTCCGCAGTTGCCAAGATCCTGCAAGCGCGCGTCCAGGCCGTGCCTCAAATCCGAACACATCTTCCAGCCGATTCACACTTTCCGCATGAGTCCAACAAGACTCACGCGGGTTAGTGGTCACGAAGAGACATAAGATGCTGAAGTAGAAGATATTATGGTCACTTCGCGACTCGCCCTGGGGGTCGCCCCGGGAACGGTTCGGGGGGCGATTCGGAAGGCGACAGCCAGGGGCGCTCTCCGGGCGATTTCCCGCGCGATTTGCCGGAGGAATCTGACGGTCACTTGGACCGAGGTCTGCGGCTTGATTCAGAAGGCGACGGGCAAGGCCACTGTCAAGGTGGCTTGGGACGTCACTCTCGTGGAGGTTCGGACGAGGACTCGCAGCGTGACTCCGCACGCGACCTGCGGAAGGGCTCCGCGCGTGGTGCTCGGGGTCAGATGCGGGGAAATCCCGGAAGCCAAGAGCCAAGTCGCGCTGTGCTTGCCAGTGAGAGCGTGCGGACTAGAATGAGCCTTGATACTATGCCTCACAAGGAGCCGTAACCATGTCTCTTCTTGACCTTCGGTCGCAAGCGGTGCGCAGGACGCCTGAGCAGTTGGTCGAACACCTGAAGTCATTCAACCTCGACCTGAAGTTCTCGGCCGGCATCTGGTTCTTCTCGCCGTCTGACAGCCGGTTCCACGAGAAGTACGGGCCTGACCTGAGCATCGAACAGCGGCTGGAGATCGCGCGCGGGTTGAAGGAGTACGGTCTGGCCGGACTGGAGGCGCATTACCCGAACGAAATCAACGAGGTAAACGAGAAGCTGTGGCGCGACTTCTGCGCTGATACCGGCATCCGGCTGGTAACGGTCGTGCCGCTTCTGTTCCGCAGCCGCGAGTTCGAGTTCGGCTCGCTATCAAACCCTATGCCTGAAGCACGCAAGGCGGCCATCGAGGTAACGCGTCGTGCCCTTGAGATCAACTGCCGGATGGACACCGACTTCTGTGTTGTCTGGCCCGGGATAGACGGATACGAGAATCCGTTCGGCATCGACTTCGCGGCGATGCGCGACCGGTTTGCCGACGGCCTGGCCGAGGCGATGGATTGCGTGCCCGGTGTGCGGGTCGCGTTCGAGCCCAAGCCGTATGAGCCACGCGGGAGAATCATCTTCGGCACGACGCCCGAGGGAATGCTGCTGTGCCGCATGGTCGAGGAGAGGTTGCAGAATCCCGAGAACCGGCGGCTGCTGGTCGAGGAGCACGCGCTGGTCGGGATGAACCCCGAGGTCGGGCATGCGCTGATGGCTTATGAGGACCTGCCCTATGCGTACAGCTGGCCGCTTTCCGAAGGCAGGCTCTGCCACATGCACCTGAACAGCCAGCCGCTTGGCAACTTCGATCAGGACCTGAACGTGGGCATGATTTCGCCTGAGCAGACCGAGGCGTTGCTCTACGTTCTGAAGATGCACGGCTATCAAGGTTGGTTCGGCATCGACATCAATCCGGAGCGGATGCCGGTGGACGTGGCCTTGCGTATCTCGATGGATGCTCTGCGCGCTGCCAATGACCGCATCGACGAGATGGACCACGAGTCCATCGTGTGTGCGGCCAACCGCCCCGACAAGGCGCGCGGGTGGTTGGAAGCGTACCTGGTGCGTGCGCGCGCGAAGTACCCGGACAGACTTTCACCTCTGCGGCCACTCAAGTAGGCAATGCCACTACTTCTCGGCATTGATATTGGGACCTCGGGAAGTAAGGCTGTCCTCATTGCTCCTGACGGTAGCGTTAGGAGCGAGGCGACCACGGAATACTCAATGTCGGTGCCGAGACCAGGCTGGGCTGAGCAGAACCCTGAGGATTGGTGGCAAGCCACCATCGTCAGCATCAAACAGGTTCTGGCTGGTGCGGGAGGGGAGAGCATTGCCGGCATTGGTCTCACCGGGCAGATGCACGGGCTGGTGTTGCTGGACGAAGCAGGCAAGGTGCTGCGTCCGTGTATTATGTGGAACGACCAGCGGACTGCGACCCAGTGCGCGGAGATTGAACAGGAGATAGGACGGGCGAAGCTGATTGAGTTGGCAGGGAAACCCGCGTTGACCGGCTTCACTGCGGGTAAGATTCTTTGGGTGCGAGAGAATGAGCTGGACATCTACCGCCGCGCCCGGCATGTTCTGTTGCCCAAGGACTACGTTCGCTACCGGCTGACCGGGGCGTTGGCCATGGATGTAGCTGACGGCTCGGGTACGCTATTGATGGACGTGCGCAGGCGAATGTGGTCGGACCAGTTGCTCAGGCTGCTAGACATCCCGAACGAGTGGCTGCCGCCGCTGCACGAGTGCCATGAGGTAGTTGCTGAAGTCAGCGCCCAAGCTGCGCTAGCTACAGGACTGCGAGCGGGAACGCCGGTTGTTGCCGGAGCGGGCGACCAGGCAGCGCAGTCCATTGGGACGGGAATTGCACGTGAGGGCATTGTCTCGGTTACCATTGGAACGTCAGGTGTGGTCTTCGCAGCCACGAACCAGTACAGGTTCGATCCAACCGGCGAGCTTCACGCCTACTGCCATGCAGTCCCTGATACATGGCACCTGATGGGCGTTACTCTGTCCGCGGGAGGCAGCCTGCGCTGGTTCAGGGATACACTCTGTCAGGACGAGAAGGCTGAAGCGAAGCGGACCGGACGTGACGTCTACGATGTCATCACAGAACTGGCTGCCACTGCGCCGGCCGGCTCTGTCAGCTTGCTTTTCCTCCCGTACCTCTCTGGTGAGCGGACACCTCATGCTGACCCGAATGCGCGCGGGGTCTTCTTCGGTCTGTCACTCAGGCACACCAAGGCACATATGGCTCGGGCGGTGCTTGAAGGAGTGACGTTCTCCTTGCGCGAGTGCCTGGACTTGCTGTGCAACCTTGGCCAGAGCTGTGTGCGGGTGCGGGTCTCGGGTGGTGGCTCGCGGTCCGCATTCTGGCGGCAGATGATGGCCGATGTGTTTGGAACTGAGATCGTTGAAGTCAACGTCACACAGGGCGCGGCCTACGGCGCGGCGCTCCTGGCCGGAGTCGGAACAGGTGTCTACACGGATGCGGAGCAGGCATGCGAGCGGACCGTGCACGAGACGGGCAGCACAAAGCCGGGGCCGGATGCCCGCGCATACGTTGATTCGTACGAGCGCTATCGCGCGCTCTATCCGAAGCTAAGAGAGGAATTCAAGCTGCTGGCAGAGACAGCCGGGCGGCAGTAGGAGGCAGAAGTGGACATGTTGAAGGTTAAGGGCAACTCCATCGTTGACGGGCAAGGCCACAAGGTGAGGCTGCGCGGGTTCGGGGTCGGCGGCTGGTTGAACAGCGAGAACTTCATCAACGGCTATCCCGGTTTCGAGTCCGGGCTTCGCCAGGCACTCGCCGAGCAGCTTGGGGCCGGCCGCGCAGCGTTCCTCTGGGAGAGGATGCTCGACTATTTCCTCGCCGAGCCCGACATCGCGCTTGTGAAGGAGCTGGGCTGTACGGTTGTGCGCCTGCCATTCAACTATCGGCACTTCGAGTCTGACTCCGAGCCCGGTCAGTGGCTGGAATCGGGATTCAAGCGCCTTGACCAGGTCATAGATTGGTGCGGCAAGCACGGTTTGTATGCGATTCCAGACATGCACGCGGTGCCGGGCTGGCAGGACCCGGATTGGCATTCCGACCACTACGGTCGCCTCACGCTCATCTGGTCCCACAAGCAGTTCCAGGACCGCTTCGTGGCCCTATGGGAGGAGTTCGCTCGCAGGTACCGCGGAAATCCGGTTGTGGCAGGGTACAATGTGATGAACGAGCCGGTGACCGGCGTGCCATATGGCTTCTTCGGTTACCCCTATCGACCGGACTGGGAGCCTCTAAATCGCCTGAACCGTCGCGTGGTCGAAGCCATCCGCCGGATTGACACTGAGCACATCATCTACCTTGAAGGAGACCGGTTCTCGACGCTCTTCGCCGGTCTGGATGCGCCGTTCGCGGACAACCTCGTCTACTCCAGCCACAACTACGTCAGGGCGTGCCTTGGAATGGGGCCGTATCCCGGCGAGTTCAGCGGAGCCCTATGGGACCGCGCGAAGATGAAGGCTGATTTCGAGCAGCAGGAAGGCACGGTTTTCTGTCGTCGCCATGGCGTGCCGCTATGGGTCGGAGAATTCGGCGGGGCGTTCGACAGTGCCGAATCCGAGTTCCGTCTACGGGCGCTGGACGACCAGCTTTCGGTCTTTGAGGACGCCGGCGTCGACTGGACCATTTGGACGTGGAAGGACATGGGGATGATGGGGCTGGCCGTTGTTGACCCGGAGTCGGATTACGCTCGCGCGATAGCTCCGGTGCTCGCGGCGAAGCGCGAACTGGGGACAGACTCCTGGGTCCCTAACCAGCCGCGGACGCCGATTCAGCAGAAGACATACGAGCTGGCGGAACTGATTCTCAGCAGGCTGCCGGAGACCCGGGCCGACCGCGCGCTCTTCCGGTTCTATGCCGAACAGAGCCTGCTCGGCAATTTCACGGCCGCATACATGCACCCGGCCTACGCAAGCTGCTTCAAAGGCATGGACGAGGCAGCGATTGACCGGACGATGCAGTCGTTTGCGCTCGACCGCTGCCGGATCAACGGGCCGCTCAGAAGGGTCTTGCAGAAACACCTTGCCAGAGCCTAGATACGTGTCTTCCCGCTCGACCGCTCGTCCCGGAACACGACCGTGAAGAGCGCCCGATTTCTCGCACTTGACCTCGGGGCGGAGTCGGGCCGTACGATGCTCGGAGTGCTCGACGGCGGGCGACTCGAGGTGCACATGCGCAGAAGCAGATGCGTCAGAACGGCCTTTGTCGGGTTGCTCGTGGTCGCCGCCATATCTGTGGCAGCAGGGTCGGGAAGGAAACCAGCACTGGAGGAACGAGCCAAGACTTCCGAGCGAGTTCTGTCCGAGGCTGAGACCAGCCAGTTGGCAAGTCGTTTTCCCGGGCTTCGGGCACGCGTCCAGGTCACAGGTGAGCTTCTGGATCGTCTCTTCCCGAGAACCGTCTTCTACAGGGTCCTCTGGGGGAGGCCTGGTTTTCTCTATCTGACGTCCATCACCGACACAAGTCTTCTCCCGTTGCCCTCTGGTTTCGACAGACTGCTCCAAGCGTACAACCTGGAGGTCACCGATGATAACAAGGTGGAACTGGCCAAAGCACTCGTGTTGATGGCAATTGGGGACGAGAACGGATTTCGCTGTCGCCCTCGATTCGTTCCTTCCGGTCACCTTTGTGGACGCGGACGTGACCGAACACAGGATAGGTATATTAGACTACGGCGTTGAGCTGAAGGTGAAGATTGGCGAACAAATAGAAGCGTGGCACTTCGCCATCCTGAGGGGCGAGTTCGTCCAGGCGCTCAGGCTGGACACTAAGGGCCGCACCATCAACTACTACAACCCTGGTCAGTTCGAACCTCCCGCTGACCGAAAGCAGACTGACAAGGCGCATCACGAGATCAAGACTCGGTCCTGAAGGATGAGACGACCGCCCAAGTTTCTTGCCTTCGACCTAGGAGCAGAGTCCGGTCGGGCGATGCTGGGAGAACTCGATGGCCGCAGGCTGGGTGTTCGTGAGTTGAGCCGATTCCCGAACCGGATACTGGAACTGAACGGTCACTTGTTCTGGGACGTGTGGCATCTGTTGGACGAGGTCAAGAATGGTCTGCGCGCGTGCGCGGCAGAAGAGCCGACGAGCGTTGGAATAGACAC
This sequence comes from bacterium, assembly GCA_035505375.1. Classification (NCBI taxonomy): domain Bacteria; species bacterium. Next base: position 28,413 of record DATJQV010000053.1, read on the forward strand.
GTGGGGCGTGGATTTTGGCTTGCTTGCGTCAGACGGTACACTCCTGGGGCTGCCCTATTCCTACCGCGATGGTCGGACCGACGGCGCAATGTCGCGGTTCCGCAGGCTGGTTCCCAAACGGAGGGTGTACGAACTGACCGGAATCCAGTTCCTGCCCATCAATACTCTGTACCAGCTCTACTCGATGAAGCGCGACCGTTCGCCGCTTCTGGACGTGGCGACGGACCTGCTGTTCATGCCTGACTTGTTCAATCACCTGCTTACCGGCCGAAAGGCAACTGAGTTCACTATTGCCACCACTTCGCAGCTCTACAATCCGTCGAAGCAGGAGTGGTCGGCAGAGTTGTTGAAGGCACTGGGGCTGCCGAAACGTGTGATGCAGGATATCGTCCAGCCGGGTACAGAGGTTGGTCCGCTTTCGTCTCCGGTGGCGGCAGAAGTAGGGCTCAAGCGCGCCCGCGTTGTCGCCACTGCGAGCCATGACACGGCTTCCGCGGTTGCAGCAGTGCCAGTAGAGGCCGAGGCGTGGATGTTCATCAGCGCCGGGACGTGGTCACTCGTCGGTGTAGAGACCGAGAAGCCGATCACGACGGCCGCCGCCCTGCGTCACAACTTCACGAACGAAGGTGGCGTTGGAGGTCGTTTCCGGTTCCTGAAGAACGTCACCGGCTTCTGGCTGCTGCAGCAACTGGTCAAGTCGTGGGGAGAGGCGGCCGAGTACGGTTCGCTCGTGAAAGAGGCGGCGGAGGCAAAGCCGCTCAATGCCGTGTTCGACCCTGACGCAGACTGCTTCCGTGCCCCCGAGGATATGGGAAAGGCCCTGGTCGAGTATTGCCGAAGCGCTCGGCAACGCCCGCCGCGCACGCGAGCAGAGCAGGTGCGGGCCGTGCTGGAGAGTCTTGCCTTGAAGTACCGACTGGTCAGGGATGAGTTGGAGAAGGTAACAGGGCGGGAGATTGAGCGCGTGCACATTGTTGGCGGGGGAGCGCACAACAGTCTGCTCTGTCAGATGACGGCCGACGCACTCGGTTTGCCCGTGCATGCCGGTCCGGCCGAGGCGACGGCCGTCGGCAACATCTTGGTTCAGGCGATGGCCGCGGGTCTGGTTTCATCGTTGGAGGAGATGCGTACGATAGTACGTGAGTCGTTCAGAGTCAGGCAGTACGAGCCGGGGCCGACGAAGGAATGGGATGCCGCATACGAGCGGTTCCGCGGCCTGGCAGAGGAGAAGCGATGAAGGACAACAGGTTGGAGCAGGCCTTTGCCTGGGCGAAAGAGCAGTACCAGACCATCGGCGTTGATGTCGAAGCGGCGCTGCAGAGTTTGGGGCGCGTGCCGCTCTCAGTTCACTGCTGGCAGGGCGATGATGTGACCGGGTTCGAGACGAACCGGGCAACGCTCGCGGGTTCAGGGTTAGCCGTGACCGGCTCCTATCCAGGACGGGCACGAAATGCTGCCGAGTTGCGGCAGGATTTGGACAAGGCTCTTTCGTTGATTCCGGGGCGGCATCGAGTGAATCTGCACGCGATGTACGGCGAGTTCGGCGCAAAGCCAGTTGACCGAGACGCGATTGCGCCTGAGCACTTCAAGGGCTGGCTCGACTGGGCGCGAGAGCGAGGGCTTGGGCTTGACTTCAACGCCACGCTCTTCGCTCATCCGAAGGCCCAGTCCGGTTTCACTTTGAGCAGTACCGACGAGGCCGTTCGTCGGTTCTGGGTCGAGCACGTGCGGCGCAGTCGGGAAGTCAGCGCGTTTCTCGGCCGCGGACTGAAGAGCCCCTGCATCCACAATCTCTGGATTCCGGATGGAGCCAAGGATGCCGTCGTTGATCGTTGGGAGCGCAGGAGCCTGCTTCGGAAGTCACTCGACGAGATATTCGTGAACACCTATCCGATGACGAGCATGAAAGACTCGCTTGAAAGCAAGCTGTGGGGCATCGGCAGCGAGGCGTTTGTAGTCGGATCACATGAGTTCTACATGGGCTACGCGCTGAGCCGCGGGTTGCTGCTTTGCCTCGATCTGGGGCACTTCCATCCGACCGAGTCGGTCGCGGACAAGGTGTCTGCCATCCTTCAGTTCTCTGGCGAACTGCTGATTCATGTCAGCCGCGGCGTGCGCTGGGACTCAGACCACGTCCCATTGTTCGACGACCAGTTGAGAGACGTAATGTCCGAGGTGGTGCGGGCTGGTGGTCTCGACCGAGTACACATTGCACTCGACTACTTCGACGCGAACATGAACCGCGTCGCGGCATGGGTCATTGGGGCGCGGGCTACCCTCAAGGCAGTGCTCACGGCATTGCTCGAACCCACGGCGCGGCTGCGCGAACTAGACCAGACTGGAAGACTTGCCCTAATTGAAGAGGCGAAGACCATGCCGCTCGGTGCGGTTTGGGATTACTACTGCATGCGCGCCGGCGTTCCTTTGGAGCGTGATTGGATGGCCGAGGTCAGTCGATACGAAGCGGAGGTGCTGAGTGGCCGCTCCTGACAGGGCACAAGCGCAAGCTCAAGCCCAAGCCGAAGGCCCAGAGTTGCTGTATCCGGATTCACGGCCGTGGACACGATGGTGGTGGTTCAATGTCGAACTGCGCGATGAGGACATCAAGTCACAACTTGATTGGGTGAAGGCCAACGGGTTCGGCGGGGTTGAACTTGCCTTCATCTACCCATTGCCCGGACAGAAGCGCGGACCGGATTTTCTGAGTCCAGAGTGGTCGAGCAAGGTTGCCTTTGCCAAGCGCTACTGCGAGTCACTTGGACTGGGTTGCGACTTCACGTTCGGTACCCTGTGGCCTTTCGGCGGCACATTCGTGTCAGAAACCGATGCCTCCCAGCGGTTCGACGGGCCGTTGTCGCAACGGTTGGGCCGTTCGTGGGAGTTGCCGGCCGAGGGCAGGATACTGAACCACCTTGACCGGCAGGCGTTCCGTCGGTACGCGGACACGATGGGTGACGCGCTCGGTCTGGCGCTGAACGGGGCGAAATCGGCTTGGTTCTGCGACTCCTTCGAGGTCGAGACCGAAGGGCTCTGGACAACCGGATTCGGCCAGCGGTTCCAGGAACGGTTCGGGTATGACGTCCTGCCTTTCATGCCGAAGCTCGATGAGCATCCCGATGTGCGATACGACTATCGAAAGCTTATCGCTGACTACGTGCTGCATGAGTTCTACGAGCCGTTCACCGAGTTCAGCCACAGCCACAACTCGTTCACGCGGGCGCAGTGTCATGGCGCGCCATGCGACCTGCTGGCCGCGTACGCTGCGGCCGATGTGCAGGAGTCCGAGGCCATCCTGTTCGACCCTGAGTTCAGCCGAATCCCGGCATCGGCGGCTGTACTGTCAGGCAAGCCGGTCGTGTCGGCCGAAGCGTTCACTTGCCTGTATGGTTGGGTTCCGTACCCGGGGCCGGGTCCGCACCAGGGCGAGGAGCAGGTTGCCGACATCAAGTTGCTGGCGGATGCCCTGTTCGCGAACGGTGTGAATCACGTGTTCTGGCATGGGATGCCATACCAAGCGCAAGCCCAAGCTCAAGCGCAAGCAGGACAGGAACAAGCTGACAGCCGACAGCTAACAGCTAACGGCCGTAGCCACCCTTACTCCTCCCTCCCCCTCATGGGGGAGGGAATAGAAGGGAGGGGGGCAGCCACGGCTGACGGCCGGAGCATCGAAGCCGAAAGCCGTAGGCCGAAAGCCGTGGGCTCGTTTCATGCCAGCGTCTATGTGGGGCCCGACAGCGCATTCGCAGCAGAACTGCCGGAGTTCAATGCCTACATGGAGCGAGTTTGCGGAGTGATGAAGCTGGGGCGACCGTACTCGGACGTGGCCGTGTACCTCCCGCTGGAAGACCAGTGGATGAAGGGCGAACTGCCGCAGGAACAACAGAAGCCGAGCGCCAAGTACCACTGGGAGATGCACTATCTCAGACCTCCTTCGGAACTGCAAGGCCGCCAGCCGCTCTGGGTGTCAGCTCCGTTTCTCGAACAGTCCCGCTTTGAGGATGGGGTGCTCTCGGTCGGCGATGCGCGGTTCGGGCTGCTCTACGTTGACTGCGAGTGGCTCGACATGGACGGGCTTGTCCAGGTCTCGCAACTGGCAAAGGCAGGGCTGCCGGTGTGTCTCAAGCGGATACCGAAGCGGCCGGGCAGGGCCGTGGACAAACGGGCTGCTAAGGAGTATCAGCAGACTCTGGAGGCACTGACAAGGCTCAACAACGTGAGCAGCGACCTCGGGAACCTGAGCCAGGAACCGCCGCTCGTGTCCGGTCACGATGCGCCCGATTTCTGGTGCAGGGTCGTCGACGACGAACTACTGTTCTTCTTCGGACATCCGGCCTCTCGCGGCCTGACCTACCCGTTGGAGTATGGCCGGGCAGCTCAAGCAGGGCAGACGGGTAGAGACCTGAGGTTCAACGTCGGCGGCAGCACTCCAGCATTCGAGCTGTCCCTCAAGTTCGGGCAGTGTGAATCGCTGTTACTTCGGGTGTCCCGGACCGGTCGAGTCGAACGACTAGACCTCGGCTACATGCCGCCGGCCCCGGTTATGGAGTGACCAGGTCGAGACACGACTCAGCATTGCGTCCCGGCCGGATTCTGCCCCTTGTTGGCGCTTCGCAAGTACTTATTGACTCGTGGGCGAGTCCTGCTACAATTAGAATGTTGGTTTCCAAGGGGACCGGCAACCAGCATAGAGTAATAAGGTCCCAAGGTTGCTTGTGTAACGTCAGGTGTCTATGAGTCCAAGTCTGTGTTTAGTCCAGACCCGCCCGTAGCTCCCTTCAACGATTCTCAAGCGCAAACATACGGAGGTCCGTTATAATGGGTACGCGCATATTTGTAGGGAATCTTCCCTTCAGCGCAACCGAGACACAGCTCAATGAGCTGTTCAGTCAGCATGGCGAAGTGACTTCGGTCAGCATCGTGAAGGACAAGTTCACGGACAGGTCACGGGGATTCGCGTTCGTCGAGATGACCGCTGCCGATGCAGCGACCGCGGCGATTGCGGCCTTGAATTCGTACCAGATGGAAGGCCGGCCGCTCACCGTCAACGTGGCGCGCGAGCGCACCGAGCGTCCGCCCCGCGGCAACGACCGTCGGTCGTCCCGCGACAGCGGCAACCGCTGGTAGACAGCCCTACGCGGCTTTCAAGGGCGGGCGCAAGCCCGCCCTTCGTTTTTGCGGGCCTTGGCGTTGACATACCCCAGCAGCGCTATATCATCACAGAGCATGAGCGAGAGATTTCCACAACTCACAGGCCTGACTCGTGACGAACTGCTCGGTCTGATCGAGGATTCCGCCAAGAACTGGCTGGCTCACGACGGGCTCTGGTTCCAGGCGGTCGAACGCGCTCACGGGCTCGATGCTGCCATCAAGGCCGACGCCGAGGCCTGGCGCGTCTTCACCGTCATTGAGGCGAAGCGGATCATGGAGCGACATGGGATTGCTCCCGGCGGTGGGATACCCGCGCTGGTCAAGGCGCTGTCGCTGAGGCTCTATGCCTTTCTGAACGAGCAGGATGTGGTTGGACAGACCGAGAATCGCGTGGTGTTCCGAATGCTGGATTGCCGGGTGCAATCGGCGCGCAAGCGCAAGTCGCTGCCTGATTTTCCCTGTAAGCCGGTCGGGCTGGTTGAGTACGAGTGGTTCGCCAAGACCATTGACCCGAGGATCGAGACCCGCTGCATCTGCTGCCCGCCGGACAAGCACCCCGATGACGTCTGGTGTGCGTGGGAGTTCACGCTCAGGCCAGAATGACGAAGGACGAGTTCCGCACTGCTCGACAGGGGCCGCCGGGGCCAATGTCGAATGACCGGAAGCCGACCATGAATGAGACGCCCGAGCACGAGCGGCCGCGGGAGCGGCTGGTCAAGGTGGGGGCCGCGAATCTCTCCGAAGTCGAGCTTCTGGCAATCATTATCAGTCGTGGCACCAAGGGAATGCCGGTGCGGGACATCGCACAGCAGCTCGTGAACCAGTTCCACTCCGTAGCCGAAGTGGGCCACGCAAGCGTCGAAGAGTTGATGCGAACACGCGGCATCGGTAAGGCAAAGGCGTGCCAGATAGTCGCCGCCTTCGAGCTGGCACGGCGCAGCGACGACACGCCCTGCGTGAAGGAGCGGGCCGACCTGTCTGACCCCAAAGAAGTGGCGCGTCGTGCGCGCTCAAGCGTGAAGGACTGGCGCAAGGAGTGCTTCCTGACATTCTATGTCGACTCTCGCAACCGACGCATCGGTGAGACCGAGGTATCGGTCGGCAGTTTGGACACAACTCTTGCGCATCCCCGGGAAGTCTTCGAGCGCGCAATCCGGGCCGGCGCTGCGAGCGTCATCGTCGCTCACAACCATCCGTCCGGAGACCCGACGCCATCGGACGACGACATCCGGCTTACGCGTCGTCTGATCGAGGCGGGGAAGATACTTGGTATCCGACTGCTCGACCACGTAGTGGTCTCGCGCGACAGCCACTACAGCTTTCGCGGCCACGCGCTGGTGTGAGGATGGGACGAGGGGTTAGGGGCTAGGGATCAGGGGATAGGGATGGAGGATATACGCAGGCAGCCGAGCGCCGGCGGCGCACCGATTGACAAGGTCGGAGTCAAGAACCTCAGCTACCCGATTGTTCTGCTCGACAAGGCGCGGCGCAAGCAGCACACGGTCGCCCGTATCAGCATGTACGTTGACCTGCCCCGTGAGCACCGCGGGACTTACATGGGCCGGTTCGTGGAGATTCTAGGACGGCATCACAGCGAGATCGACCTGCACAAAGTCGGCACAATCCTTCGTGACATGAGGAAAGAACTCGAGGCCGATTCAGCGCATCTGGAGATGGAGTTTCCATATTTCGTCGAGAAGACGGCGCCGGTGTCGGGTGCGCGCGGACTCATGGATTATCGATGTCAGGTTGTCGCCGAACTGGGCAAGCGGTTCCGACTCCGCCTTGGCGCCGTCGTACCTATCGCGACGTTGTGTCCCTGCTCCAAGGATATGGTCGAGACGGGCGCGCATAACCAGAGGGCAGAAATCCGTGTCGCGGTTGAGTTCAGAGGTTTTCTGTGGCTTGAGGACCTGATTGACCTGGTGGAGGATTGCGGCTCGAGTGAAGTCTACTCGCTGCTTAAGCGTGAGGACGAAAAGCACCTGACGACGCTGGCCCTTGAGAACCCGGCGTTCGTCGAGGACGTAGTCCGAAAGGTGGCGAAGCGGCTCGACGAGCATCCGCTCGTGACCGGTTATGAGGTCGCGGTCGAGAGTTTCGAGTCAATCCACCATCACGATGCGTACGCGTACATTTGTCGTTTCCCGGGAACGGACAGTATCGACAGAACCGGAGGTGGCTGGTGAGAACACTTGTAGTAAACTGCTACCGTGAGAAGGCCGAAGAGAAGATCAAGGGCTACACTACTCAGGTCGAGCGCTTTACCGATGTCGTCGAAGTGCCATGGGGAGTTCTCGAGCCCGCATACGACCTTGCAGACTACTCGGCGGTCGTGATTTCCGGCTCGCAGTGGCTGCTGTCAATTGAGGACCCGCCGGCACCGCTGACCGAATTCGTGCGAGGCCTGAAGTTGCCGGCGCTGGGTATCTGCTTCGGGCATCAACTTTTCGCCCGGGCGGCGGGGACGCAGGTCCTGTCGGGAGAGTTGATAGAGCGAAATGAGACAGTCATCGTCTCTGAACCGGGTTCGTTGTTTCACGGCATGGAGCCGGAATTGGAGTTTCTCGAGAGCCACCGTGAGTATGTTGTCGCGGAGCCGATTGAGCGGGCAGGATGGCATCTCATGGCAAGGTCGGCTTCATGCGAGGTCGAAGCGATGCACCACCCGACCCGGCCGCTTTACGGAGTGCAGTTCCATCCGGAACGGTCCGGTCCCAATGGTGAGAAGCTGTTCGACAATTTCTACCACCAGATAGTCTTTCCGTTCTCCAAGGGTGCCTACCAGCACCCGCGCGGGCAGTTCTACCGCTGACGTTCGCGCAGGCTACAGCCGGTAGAACTCGAACCTGGACCCGTCTCCGTAAGGGGGTAGGCGCAGTATCCCCACGCCTTTGCCGTCAAGGTCGGCGAACTCGGCCGTCCACGGGCCAGGCCAGAGCACGATGTGCTCGGTCACGGAGTCGCCCGAGAACATGTACAGCTCCTCGTTTCCTTTGTCATCAGCGAAGATGTCTGCGAGGATTGCGGTCTTGCCCTTTACCTTGCCAAAGAGACGGTCCGTCGCCGCGCGGAACGCTTCTGTGTTGTCCTGGTCTGGCTGGTCTCGATGGAGCTGACCGCGACGAAACCGGAAGGTCCCATCCTCATGGAACCGGCCATCCTTCAATTCCACTTCTCGGAACAAGGAGGCATGGACATCGTCACCTTCCCCTTCGAGAAGGATCAGCCGGTTGGCTCCGGTGTTGCGCGGGTCGGCAACCGCCCGCATTGAACCCTGGCCAATCTGCAACATGCCTCCGTCGTTCCAGATCTGAAGCAGGGTGTCCTGCTTCCAGCGGCACACGAGCAGTATATCCGGGCCCGCAGAGTCATCTCCATAATCAGGTCCGTAGTCAGGTGGACGCAAGCTCGTGGCGGAGATCAGGATTTCGTTCCTGCCGTCGTTGTCTATGTCGCCGATGCAGCCATCGGTGACCCAGAGCCGGTGGGAGTCCGCAGGCAGACTCAGGTTCGTCTGAGCAACGAGCGCCAGCGTGCCGTTTATCAGCTTGTACTTGCTGATGGTGCGGTCTATCGCGACCACAAACTCGTCAATTCGATCGCCGTCGACGTCGCCCCATAGACTGAAGCCGCACTGGCTCAGGGAGTCGTGTCGCGTCAGGGCCGAGTCGAGTCGGGGAAGGTCGTATGTCCTCTTGAGCGTCCCGGATTGCCATGCGTAGGCTATCACTCTATCGCCGCTATCTGAAAGGAAGCAGGCCGCGCCAGAAGTATCAAGAACGGCAAAGCCGCTGAAACCGGGAGGGAGTCTGCCGGAGTAAGTGGGGGCCTGCAGCTTCATGTCGCCGCCCAACGTTAGTACGGGGAGAAATGCGAGGGCCAGTATCCTGACCACGGCTCATTGTGACGCGACTTGGTCGGTCTGTCAAGTGGCAGAGGTCCAGCGGGTAAGTTGCGAGGCGGGCTAGAAGGTCCGGCCGATCTGGAAGTGCGGGACCCAGCCCGGAGTCGCTTTGTCGAACCCGTAGCCGAAGTCGAATCCGAGAAGTCCGAGCATTGGAATCTCCAGCCGGACACCCACGCCCGCGCCCCGCTTCAGGTCGGACAGGCTGAACTGGTTGATAGAATTCCAGGCGTTGCCGGCATCGCCGAACGCAAGGAATGAAAGCTGCCGGTTTACCCGGAGCTTATACTCAAGAGAGAAGATGGCCTCGGCTTGGCCGCCGATGATGTAACCGCCGTCCGTCGGGCCGAGCGAGCGGTCGTCATAGCCCCGGATTCCATCGAGTCCGGTGCCGCCGGGCGTGAAGCGTTCGTAAACCGGGATTCGGTCAGTGCTCTTGAAACCGGTAATGTAGCCGAGCCGCGTGCGTCCCATCAGGGTGAATTTCCAGAATAGCGGCAGATACTGGCTCATGTCGAAGATGTGGCGCTGGAAGTTGATGCCGCCCAGCGACAGGTCAAGTTGGTAGGTTGTTGAGGAGCCGCTGAAAGCGTTGAAGATGTAGTCGCGCGAATCCCGCGTGAAGGAGACGCTGGGCGTGAATGAAGTCTTGTGTACCGTGTCGCCGTCGATGCTGAACAGAGTGTCAGTTACCTTATACCCGGACTTGATGGACGATGGCGGGACGTAGGCGTCGGCAACGCGGAGTGCGAGGTAGCCCCGTGTGTAGTCGAGCGGCAGAGGCCGCGAGAACGAGAAGCCACCACCGAGTTCCTGATTGCTGTAGTAATCGTAGATCGTAGTCTGGTAGGAGAGGTCGGCTCCGGCCGACATGGGCCGGTCGAACAGCCAGGGCTCGGTGAAGCTGAGCGCGAAGTCGGCTACCTTGGCACCCTTCTCGACTTTCACGTTGGCCTGCTGGCCGCGGCCGAACAGATTCGGCTGCTGGAGCTCGACGTAGCCGGTCAGGCCATCGGTGGCCGAGTAGGTGACGCCGGCGCCGACCGTCCCGAAGAAGGATTTCTCCTTGACCTTGTAGATGAGATCGATGCTCCCGTTGGTATCCGCGGGATGGTAGTCCAGGCTGACGTCATCGAAGAACCCGAGATTGTAAATGTCGCGCTGCGAGCGCATGACCTCGGAACGACGGAAAGTGTAGCCCGGCAGGGAACTGATTTCCCGACGAATGACATTGTCATGAGTCTGCTCGTTGCCCTCGATGCTGACCAGACGCACGACCGCGGGTTTTCTCTCCGTAATGTCGTAGGTGATATCGACTGTGTCGGAACGGATGTTCTCGACCGGCGACACCTGCGCGTAGATGTAGCCTTCTTCGGAGTAGGCGGCGAAGAGGTCCTGCAGGGTGGACTGGGCGAGCTTGGCATTGTAAGGCCCGCCGGATGTGTAGTGAATCAGCTTCCGGAGGTCGGCCTCTTTGAGCACCGAGTCGCCCTTGATGGTTACGTTGCCGAAGTAGTAGCGCGTGCCTTCGGACACGCTGATCGTGATGTCGGCCCAGCCCTGATCGAACTTCATGTCGTAGTCGAGGACCTTGGCGTCGATGAAGCCTCGCTCCTTGTAGAATTCGACGACGCGGTCGAGGTCCTTGACGAATTCGTCTTCCTTCAGGGTTGCCTTCCGGTACCATCGTTTCGGGCGGTTGACCAGGTGGATACCGATCTGCGAGTTGGTGAAGTGGTCGTTGCCCGAGATGCTGATGCTCCGGATGCGGACTGGATCGCCTTCGTCGATCTTGTAGGTGAGAACGACCTCGTTGAGCGAGTCGGGCTTCGTGGTTTCGTGGTCGATCTTCACGAGCAGGAATCCTTTCTCTTTGTAGAGCTTCAGGATCTCCTGCTGCCAGTCGAATATCTTCCTGTCGGTGAGGATTTCGCCTTCCTTGGGTTTGACCTTGGTCTCAAAGTCCTTCTTGCGGACTCGGCGATAGCCGTCATAGGCAACGGATTTCAGCTTCGGGAACTCGGTCGTGACGAACCTCACCCGTATCCCATCTGCAATCCTCGCGGTCTCGGCTTCCACCTGTGAGAAGAGCCCCAGGTTGTAAACCCGGCGGATTGCGTCCGAGAGATTCGTCCGCAGCGCGCTGGCGGTCATGGCCTGGCCACGGCTGAGTCCGGCCGTTCGGACGATGAGCAGAGTGTCGGCGGTGGCGGAGTGGGCCGATACGCTCAGCAGAACGACCTTGCTTGTGTCCTGCAGCGGTTGGGCGACCAGCAGGGCCGCGAGCAGTGCTATCACTGCTTCAGCGTCGCCGCCGGCTCGGTCACTTTCTCGGCGAAGACGAGCCGGTCGCCGTCGCGGTCGACTACGACGACGGAACTCGCCTTGAATCTGCCTCTGAGCAGTTCCTCGGCCAGCGGGTCCTCAAGCAGCCGGCGCAGCGCGCGTTTGATCGGGCGGGCGCCGAACTGAGGGTCGAAGCCCTCCTGCACGAGCAGGTCCTTGGCGGTAGTGGTCAGCTCGACCGTGAGACGCTGGTCCTTGAGACGCTCGGACAGGTCGCGGAGCTGAATCTCGACGATTTCCTCCATCTGCTTCCGGTCGAGCGGCCGGAAGACGAGCACTTCATCCACGCGGTTGAGGAACTCGGGGCGGAAGAAGCGCTTCACCTCGGT
>DATJQV010000054.1 GCA_035505375.1 bacterium
AAGTCGTCTCCGGACTCAGCACCGTCGACGCGATCCAACGCCGGATGACAGCTTACGTCCGTCTGCATGCACCTTTCACCTGCAATAGCCCCGATTTTCAACAGCATTGATGCCACGCTCCCCTCTCAGGTAAACTGGACCCATGGCGAAACGTACTGAGGATTCGCTCTGGTTTCCTGAGAAGCTGGGCATCAGGCTGGCCGATTTGCCAGTCAATAGTGAGGGGCGGATGACGAGTCGCTCGACGTTTCCGGCCGGAAGGTTCTGGCCCTTCATCCCGGCGCAAATGATGTGCGGGCGCTGGCACCGGGCGTGTACTTTGTGCGGATAGCGTAAGCGCAAGCTCAAGCACAATTGGTCCGCAAGGTCGTCAAACTGAAGTAGCCTTCCGCCTGCCGTGGCGAGTCAGACGGAGCCAGAGTCAAGGCTCTCCAGATAGCTCTCCGGGTAATGCTCTCCGCAATCTGCCCGATTGCTCTCCGAGTAATCCTCAGAGTAGCTCTCCCAATTCATCCCTGGATTGGTCTCCGGATCACTTCCTGAGCAATTCTCCGGGCAATTCCGGGAGCAATTCTCGGGACAGCTCTTCCGATAGCTTCCCGGGTAGCTCTCCGAATAGCGGGTAGGATAGCCTTCCGGGTAGACCTCCGATTAGCCGTCCGGGTAGCTCTCCGAATTGCTCTCCGAATAACCTCCATGGTAGTCCTCGGAATTGGCCTCCGGGTAAGTCGGAGAACAATCTCCGGAATAGCCGGGGGGACGGGGTAGGGGAGATGCGGAAAGAGTGAATAGTGAATTGAAAAGATAGAAGTTAGGAGATTTCCGGGTCGGAATCGCTGGGGACTTATAAGAAACTGGGATGTCATGACTTTCCTAAACAGTGGCCTTCGATTGCGCTCCGCTCCCGATGGAAGTAGGGGAGCGGCGGTCGACTTCGGACGAGGCAGTCCGGGTTCTTTCAGTGGACTTGGTCGAGTTGAACGCTTCTGAGCTGTGCAGCGCCAGCAGGTTCCATTATTGACACATCATCGGGTAGGCCGATAATCTGGACTCACTGGAGGTGCGATGAAGTCGAAGTTGCTGGTCTTTTCCGTCTGTCTGCTAGTTTTCGCAGGCTGCAATCGCGAGCTGCCGCCGACACTCGACCCAGTGCGCGGCCCGGCCCGGGTCGTGGTCGGACAGGTCGTTACTTGCACCACGAGAGTGCACACGCTTTCAGGCACACTCTTCGCCGTACGTTTTGCCTGGGGGGATGGCGATACGTCGGATTGGAGCGATTATTTTCCTGGCACGAAGGGCGCTACGGCTTCGCATGTCTGGCGCGACTCCGGGCTATTCGTGGTCAAGGCGCAGGCGCGCGACAGTTCAGGCCTGACTTCCGAATGGCTGGGCGGGCTGCGGCTTGAGGCCCTGGATTCGTCCATCGTGAAGTGGCTAGTCTATGTCGGCTCGGTCCGTGCGACCTGTCCGGCAGTAGGTCAGGACAAGACCGTGTACGTTGCCACCGACGCGGGTCTTGCGGCCCTGGACTCGGCCGGGCACGAGAAGTGGAGAGACGGCCAATTTGGCTACGACCACACGCCGGTTGTCGGCGATGATGGCAAGATATATCTGCTGGACAATAGGCTGCAAGTAATCGGCCAGGATGGCTCCGTGCTACAGACCGATTCTCTTGTTGACGATCGGCTATTGTGCCCGGCGCTGGGGCCGGACGGCGCCATCTACGCCAGTCGCAACGATACCTTAGTTGCATTGAACCGCGACGGGTCGCTCAGGTGGGAGTTCGCTGCGTACGGCTGGGCCCAAGGCAGCCCCGCGGTTGGTACCGACAGCAGTGTCTGCTGGGTATTGATGGCCCCGTCAGATACGCCGACGGTGCGAGTCTTCAAGCCCGATGGGACGCCGAAATGGAGCGCATCGGTCAACTCGCCACATTGGGTCAGTGCGGGCGAAGGCGGCTCTTTCGTCGTGGTTGCCGACAGCGGATTGTACACCTTTGACTCGCAAGGCAAAGTCATCCAGCAGCGTTCACGTGACGACGAGCTCTCCGGGCCGGCGGTGGTGGGGACAGGTTCGACGCTGTACACGGCGAACTACAATGGCCTCTTTGTCGATAAGCCCGACACTCTCGCTTCATACCAGATCTGGGGGTGGTATCTGTGTCAATCGGTGCTCCAGGATGGGTCAGGGAATCTCTACATGGGCGGCGATTCAATCGACCAAAGGAGCTATCAGAACTTCTACAGAATCACCTGTCGCGATTCGCGATGGGAGAGCAGGTGGACTATCGACGTTGAAGACATGGTCTATGCCAGCCCCGGGATCGGTCCGGACGGCACGGTCTACATCGGTACGCGCGACGGGTGGCTCTTCGCCTGCCGAGGACTGGCACCGCTGGCCGCCGCGCCGTGGCCCAAGTTCGGACGTGATTCTAGAAACACAAGCTGTGCGGCACCGCGCTAGGAGGTTCAGGTGAAACATGCTAAGGTCGGAAGACAGATGACTCTCAGGCTGCTAGTCGGGCTGTTCGTGGTTGCCGGAGCTGCCCAAGCCTTCGATTTGAGCCTGACGTTCATGCGCGACGTGCTGTATCAGCCGGAAAGAGACAGCGCGGTGCAGCCGGCAGCCGCTGCCGTGGGAGTGGGATTCAGATTCGGATCGATTGGCATGGTGCAGGCGCGAGTGGGCGGGTCCGGGTATTGGTATCTGGTCATGGATGAGGACGTGCAGGGCGGCTCCCATGCGAGGGACGCACTGAAGAGCGTTTGGGTGCAGGCCATCCCGGGCGTGCGGGTGCCATTGTTCCGTCAGTACCTTTCGGTCATCGGCGGTATCGGACTGGGCGGACGCAGCTCGGCGGAACGCCGTATCGACAACACCAGCAGCAGCTACGACTACCAAGACTGGCACGAGCGGAGCGTATGGGCTTTCGACCAGACATTCGTCCTGGGCCTGGAATTCGAGCTGTCCAGTCGCCTCGGTCTGGACCTGGAGGCCACCCGGGCCGGGTTCACCGCCGGCCGGGAGTCGAGACGGTACTACAGGACGTATCTGGACTACGCGGACCCGATCGAGGAAACGTACCAGGACTTCTTCCAGGCCGGTTGGCGGAGGACCGCTGCCACCGGTCTCGGTGTCGGGCTGCACGTGAAGCTCTAGCCTTTGCGACGTACCCGCATCTGTCTGCTTGCTGTCTGCCTGCTGGCCGCGGTACCGGCCTTGGCTGCGGAGCAAGGGAAGACGCCGGCGAGGTTCATCAAGGTTGATGCGCTGGACGTGGGCGAGTTTGTGCCGTTCGGGGACTGGGGCGCGGTATCGATACATCCCGCGTCGGTCACGTGCGTCATTGACCGCGTGCGGTTCGGGTTGTCGGCGTCAGATTCTTACGCGGCGGTTGATTACTGGGACGGCATTGTCATGTTGCCGGTCCACGTCGGTTACACCATCTTGTCCAATCCGAAGCCGACCTGGCGGTTGTGGGGCGCGGTCCCGGACGTGCACGTCGATGCCATCGGTAGCCTTTGGACGAGCAGTTGGTACAACCTGTCGCCGAGGGATTGGCAGTTCTCTCCGACGGTCGAGGTCGCGGCCTGTTGCGACGGGGACTACTATGGCATGGGCGCCGGTCTGCGGGTTGGCGCGTACAAGAGCGCGGCCCTCGGGTATCACCAGCACAGCGGAATCTTCGCCGAGCTCCGCCTGCGTGCTCTGGCCTTCAGCATCGGATTCTGAGGACAGGGGGCAGGGGCCGGGGATCAGGGGTCGGGGGTTGACGAACCCCGCCAAATCTGCGTAATCTGCGGATAGTCCGTTCGGAGACGTGGCGTTCTTAGCGGTCTTGGCGGTTATCCCATTTTCGATGGACGATTGACGAGTGCCGATTGTCCGGACCCTTTGTGTCTTGGTGTCTTTGTGGTGAGACTCCGGTTCGGTCCTGGCGGCCTGCCCTATTCCTTGAGTCCGGAGCGGGCCTGGGACTGGATTATCTGCTTCTGGGCGGCGAAGAAGAGAACAATCAGCGGGATGACGGCGAGTGTGGTTGCGGCCATGAGCAACGTGTAGTTGGTCTGCTGCTCCCGGGAGAAGTAGGCAAGACCGACCTGCAGGGGTCGTATCTTGTCCGAGTTCGTGACGATCAGCGGCCAGAAGAAGGAGTTCCAAGAGGCGATGACATTGAAGACCGTGATGGTCACGAGCGGCGCCTTGCAGAGCGGTAGCACGACCTTTGTCAGGGTGGTCCAATCGGAACAGCCGTCGATGCGGGCAGCATCGAAGAGGTCCTGCGGAAGCTGGCGGATGTGCTGCCTCAGGAGGAAGATTGCGAAGATGTTGACCGTCCACGGCACAATCATGGCTGCATAGGTGTCTATCCAGCCGAGCTTGTAGAGCAGCGTGTAGGACGGCACCAGGTAGACCGGCAGGGGTATCATCATCAAGGCAAGGAAGCCCATGAAGAGCACTTCGCGGCCGGGGAAACGGAACCGGGCAAAGGCGTAGGCGGCCATGATGCCGGTCGCGAGCACGCCAAACAGGCTGAGGGCCGCGACGAGGACCGTGTTGAGCATGTAGCGCAGGAGCGGAATCTCCTTGAAGACCTCGGTGTAGTTCGAGAATTGCGGGGAGGCGGGCCACCACGCCGGCGGGAACTTGAGCGCCTCCATCGGCGTCTTAAGCGAAGTCGAGAGCATCCAGAAGAACGGGAGTATCATGGCAACGCCACCCACCACTAGCAGGATATGTATCGGGAGGGTGCGGGGCTTCATCGGCGGAAGCACGAATGACGAAGTCCGAATGACGATTGAAGATCGAAGGACCGAAGTCCGAATGCCGGAGACATCTGTGTAATTTGCGTAATCTGTGGATTACTTTCTCGGTTCCGTCCTGTCCTGATCATCTGCGTCATCTGCGTAATCTGCGGTTACTCTCGTGTCTCATCCGTACTGCACTCGCCGTTCGAGGAAGACTCGCTGGAGGATGGTGAGCGCTAGGATGATGAGGAACGCGAAGAAGGCGATGGCAGCGCCGTAGCCGAGCCGCCAGAGTTCGAATGAGGTCTCGTAGAAGTAGTACATGACCACCTTGGTCGTGGAGAGCGGGCCACCGGCGGGCGGGCCGGTCATTATCCAGACCTGGGCAAAGGTCTCAAAGGCGCTGATACAGGACATGATGAGGACGTAGTAGGTCGTGGGTGATATGAGCGGCCAGGTTATCTTGCGGAACATCGCTCCCCGGCCCGCGCCGTCGATGCGCGCCGCCTCGTAGTAGGACTTGTCGATGTTCTGCAGTCCGGTCAGGAAGATGATCGTGCTGTATCCAATGCCCTTCCAGATGCCCATCATCACGAGTGAGAGAAGCGCGATTGAGGGGCCGCGCAGGGTAGACGGTAGATGCACCGACGGACCGGCAATGAGCTGAAATAAGCCGCGCGGGTCCTGAAGCCAGCGGATGCCCGAGATGTGAAACCATGAGAGGATGTAGTTAAGGAGTCCGCGGTCGGGTTGCAGTATCCAGCGCCAGACGACCGACACCGCGACGATCGAAGTGACGACCGGCAGGTAGTAGACCGTGCGATAGACGCCGAGGCCGCGTATCTTCTGGTTGAGCAGGATGGCGACAAAGAGCGAGATGAAGAGTATAAGCGGGACTTCGAACAGGACGTACCAGCCGGTGTTGAGAAGCGACTGCCAGAAGACCGGGTCGCGCAGGACCGCCGCATAGTTGCCGAGGCCGACAAAGGCGCGCGCGCCGGCCATGCCCCAGTCATACAGGCTCATGCGGACCGACAGGATTATCGGGATGACGCGGAAACCCACCAGGATGATCAGCGCGGGTAGCAGCCAGGCGAGGCCGGACATGGCTTCTCTGGTACGGCGATTCACGGCCATTCAGGCCGAGTATAGCAGTAGCTGATGAGTGGTCAAGTGGTCGAGTGCATATGTGAGGCCTCGGGAAAATGGGGACAGTCCAGAGGGGACACGTCCACGGAGCGACGCGAGGAACGCGTCGCGGATGTGTCCCCAGCGCCAGGACGCGCGGTACAGCCCCCGTCTTCCCTGTGCTTGCGCTTGGGCTTGTGCTCCGTAGACTCTACTCGTGAGACGCGGAGTCGCGATGATGCCCCTGCACTGGGGCAAAGCGCCGGCGTGGCTGTTCCAACGGATGGTGAAGCTGTGCCGGGCTGTCACTGAGATAGTGGTCACGGACTACGGTCCGATGGAGCTCTTGCGCAGGTTCTCGGACCCGGTATGGTTCCAGAGCTTCGGGTGCGTGCTCGGGTTCGACTGGCACTCGTCAGGCGTGACCACGACCGTGTGCGGAGCGCTGAAGGAGGCGGTGAAGGGACAGGAGGAGAACCTCGGTCTGTATG
Organism: bacterium; assembly: GCA_035505375.1. Taxonomy (NCBI): domain Bacteria; species bacterium. The sequence goes on from DATJQV010000054.1 coordinate 6,368, forward strand.
TCTGTGGAGGCAAGGGCGGGGCCTCGCGCAAGACACCGGCGGAGATTACCGGTTTCTCCGAGCGGTTCAGCCTGGATGGCGACGTGCTCGTGAAAGCCAGCCGGCTGAGTGCCAAGGTCGACTCCGCGGCATTGCAGGACGGGTTTCAGATATACCAGCATGTATTCATCGGCACGACCCAGGGGAGCTGGGCAGTAGTGCAGCAGGGGATGAACACCGACACGCGCTGGGCGAGGCGCTATCATTGGCTGTCGGAGGGTCTTGAGAGCTTCATCTCCGAACCACACGAGGGGATTGCCTGTGATCACGTGGGCAAGCCGCTGAACATGGTGGCCTCTGAAGCCGATATTGCGAGGCAGGCCGTGACGGCGATATCGCAGCGGCTGCCAGATGTGACGGTCAAGGAGTTCGAGCGCGTGCGCGCTCTGGCCATGCCGGAGCAGCACCCGGTCGGACTGGGAGATGTCAGTCCGAAGTACCTGCAGAAGGCGCTCGTGGGCACCTACGAGAAGCCGCCGCAGGACTTTTCCGCGCTGCTTCTGCAACCCGGAGTCGGACCGAAGACGATACGCGCACTGGCTCTGATTGCCGAGGTGACACACGGCGCGCCGTTGAGTTTCCGCGACCCGGTTACCTACACGTTCGCGGTCGGCGGCAAGGACGGGTGGCCCTACCCGGTTGACCGGAACGCATACGACCGCTCGGTCGCTTTCCTCGAAAAGGGAATACGCGAGGCGAAGCTTGGGAACAAGGATAGGCTTGATGCCTTGCGGAGATTGGATAGTTGGTCGAGAGCGGTTGGGGCAGGCGAAGTCAGAAGTCAGATGTCAGATGAGAGATGTAAGACGTCAGAGGAGCGGCGAAGAGAGGACGAAATCAGAAGCGAGAAGCTAGAGTCTAGAGCGCAGAATTGCTCCTCACCTCATCCCTCTCCTTCAAGAGGAGAGGAAGAGCGGAGCGCGGGTGAGGAGACGGCGGGTGGTGAGCGTAAAGCGGTAGGCGGATAGCGGATGCCGACGCGCAGGTTCCCTCAGCCGTTCATCGACCGTTACTCGCAGTTCATCCCCGACTTCGACGCCTTCCTGGATGCCATGCAGCGCCCGCTCAGGCGGACGTTCCGGGTGAATACGCTCAAGGCGACACGGGACCAGGTGCTTGACTTGATGGCCGATCTGAAGCCCGAGCCACTGGCGTGGTATGAGCTCGGGTTTAGCCTGGCGCGGGACATGACCGAATCCGGCTCGGGGGATTCGGATCGTGTCCCAAGCACCAGCCTCGGCAAGCGGATCGAGCACTTTATTGGGCTTATCTACGTTCAGGAAGCCGCTTCCATGGTGCCGCCGCTGGTCCTGCAACCCCAGCCCGGCGAGCGCGTATTGGACATCGCTGCAGCGCCCGGCTCGAAGACCACCCAGATGTCGGCGATGATGCAACACACCGGACTCATCATTTCAAACGACCCTGCGCCCATGCGCGTGCGCGGTCTAATCGGTAATATCGACCGCGCCGGATGTCTGAACGTAGCGGTGTGTCGGATGGACGGTGCAAGCCTCGCCAGGATGGTCACTGGTACTTGTGATCGGGTTCTGGTTGATGCTCCGTGTTCTTCCGAGGGAACCATCAGGAAGTCGCCTCAGGCTTTGGACCGATGGTCGGTTGCCGCCATCGAGCGCCTCACTTCGATTCAGAAGCGGCTGATCGTCGCCGGCTACCTTGCGCTCAAGCCGGGCGGTGTAATGGTCTATTCGACCTGCACCGTTGCGCCGGAGGAGAATGAGTCTGTGGTGGCGCACTTGCTGGACCGGCAACCGGAAGCCGAGATCCGTCCCGCTGAACTGCCCGGCCTTGTCACGCGGCCCGGCTTGCGGGAGTGGGAGGGAGCGGAGTACCCCGAGGCAGTTGGTTCATGCCGGAGGATACTGCCGCAGGACAACGATACCGAACCATTCTTCCTCGCCCTGATACGGAGGCCATCCTGAATCGAAGAGTTCGGGAGCTCTGCGAGCGGTTCGGCATTCCAATAGAGGTGTTTGATCGGTTCGAGGTGACGGAGGAGCAGGAGACGGTCTTTGCAGGCACGCCAGAAGTCATGGAGTTCGACGCAGTGAGGCCGATGCGGAGAGGCATGAGACTGGCGAGGATCTACCCACACTCAGTCAAGCCGACTACATTCGGCATGCAGGTCCTCGGCCGGCACGCGACGCGGAATGCCATCGAACTGGATGACGAGCAGGCGAAGCGGCTCATCAACGGGGGAAGCTTGATTATCGATGTCGATGCCGAAAACGGGTTTGTCCTGCTCCGGTGGCGTGGCTTCGCCGTCGGAGTTGGCTTCTACAAGCGGCCAGTTCTCAAGTCCCAGATTCCCAGATTCCGTCCGGTGGAATAGCTCGGGACAGAGGGCCTGGGGACTCCGATCCGTCCAGCCAGTCGCCGCGACGCAGAGCCTCGTAAAGCACTATAGCCGCAGCGGTTGCCACGTTTACTGAGTTCTTGTATCCAAATACCGGGATCTCGATGACCGCGTCACAGGCTCTCAGCGCGGCCTCGGAGACGCCGAGAGCCTCGTTGCCGAGCACCAGCGCCACGGGGAAGCTGTAGTCGAAGCGGTGGTATGGCGGTGCGCCTTTGGCAGTCTCTACTCCAACGATCTGGATTCCCCTGGCTCTGAGGTCGGCCAGCGCTGCCAGGGTGTCGTCGAATCTTCGCCATGGAACCGAGTCGGTCGTGCCAAGCGACGTCTGCTCAAGTTTGTGGTGCGGCGGGTATGCGGTGTAGCCGCAAGTGATGACCTCGGCCGCGCGGGCAGCGTCGGCGAGTCGGAAGATGGAGCCTACGTTGAACGCGCTCCGCAGATTGTCGAGCACGATGTGGATGGGGCGGCGGGTAAGCTTGGCGAACTCCTCGGGCGGAAGTTCCGAGTCCCGGGTCTTTACTTCGAAGAACGTCTCGATACCGTCCGGGGCGGGTCTTCCCTTGAGAGAGCGACCAGGGTGACGGAGCGGACCTTGAGTGCGGGCACGCCTCATTCGAGGCGGGCTGCCTTGCGGCAAACCTTCTGCTGAGCAGGGGACAGGCCCGCGTGAGAGCCGATGCTCAGCGCGATCTGGGCTGCTTTCTCCGTCAGTTCGACAAGGTCGAGCGCAGACGCGGCGGTCCGACCGACCGCGACAATCCCATGCCCCGGCCAGACTACGGCTGAGTATCGCTCAAGCGCGTTGGCAGTGGCGCGGCCGAGTGACGAAGTACCCGGCGGCAGGAACGGGACGGCCGTGAGCCGGTCTTGAAGCAGAATCGGCGCCTCGGTACAGGCGGAGAGAAGCAGGCGGACGAGTTTCTTGTGGTCCGGGCACCGGTGGGTCAGGCCGATTAGAGCGGTCGGGTGGGTGTGAACTACGACGCGGTCGTGGTGCCTGAATCTTGCCAGCATGTCGTGTACCGCGACGTGGGTTGGCAGTTCAGTCGACGGCTGCGTACCCTTCGGCACGACCGAGTAAGAGCGGTCGCCGGCACCGAACGTGAGGAGGCAAAGACCCTCGGTAGGATTGCGCGCAAGGTCGCGCATGCGAGTGTTCGCCCGTTTGACAAGCATCGAGCCGAGAATGGGGCCCTCACTCAGCCTGATTGAGATGTTGCCTGCGTTGGCCTCGGCCCAGCCACGGCGCGCGAGTTCGCTCGCAACCGTGGTGATGTCGTCGGCGTGCGGGCCCACGGCCTTGTATAACTGTGTGGCGGGAGTTCTGGTATTCATGACAGTTATGATATTGCCGTCACCGTGGTTCCGTGTCAAGCCGGTCGTCCGTCCCGGTGAGGACGTTGACTTGCGGTCCGTCTTTGCTAGAACTATCCCGCCTATGACCAGCGAGACTAGAGGACTGGCCTCTGTGGCTGCGGCGTTGCTCTGCTTCGCCGTCACCGGCTGCGGCAGCAGGCAGGCGCCGAAGTCAGTGCCGGTGCAGAATCCAGTGTCGCAACCAGCACCGGTGGCGCCGCCTGTCGCAAGCCCCACAGTAGCGGCAACCCCTCCTACCATCCCGGCCAAGTCCGCGCTTGCACCGCCTGTTCCCGAAACAGTCCCGACCATCGTCAGGAAGGCCTTTCCGGCGGCCGCATCGGCAAGGCGTTCTCCCAGGCCGTTTCCCCATCAGGTAATCCGCGATAGTGCCGGACAGATCCTGGGGTATGAGGCCTTTTCCGACAGCGCCGGGGTCACGGCCAAGGGCTACGAAGGCGCGGTTCCGGTCCAGGTCTTCTTCGACCCGCACGGCAAACCCGTCCGCATCTACATCCTGAACAATCAGGAGAGCCCGGCGTACATCGACCTTGTGAGTCGCGGCGGGCTGCTTGAGAAGCTGCTCGCTTTCGACCCGGCTCAGCCGGAGAGTGTCGACGCGGTGACAATGGCGACCTTCAGCTCACGGGCCATAATCGCAGGTGTGACGGACCTGGCGAAGCTGGTCGCGAGTGAAATCGCGGTCAATCCGGATGCAAAGTCGCATTGACGCGCTGTCACATGATGGATAGAATAGCGGTCACGTAGACCATGGACTTCAACCAGACACTGCTGCTCGTCAAACCCGACGCGGTCGGAAAGCACCACATCGGCGAGATACTCGGCCGGCTGGAGACGGCCGGCTTCGCCGTCACCGGCCTCGTGATGCGGCGATTGAGCCGGGAAGAGGCCGAGGAGTTCTATGCGATTCACCGCGGCAAGGAGTTCTTTGCCGGGCTCGTGGAGTTCATGACTTCCGGGCCGCTGGTCGCAGTCCGGCTGGACGGGCCGGATGTCTGTCGCCGAGTGCGCGCCTTTGTCGGCCTGACCGACCCGAGCAAGGCTGCGCCGGGCACTATCCGGGCCGACTTCGGCACGTCGGTCCGTACCAACGCAGTCCACGCATCCAATCCCGATGAGGACGTCCGGCGGGAAGTCGCGTTCTTCTTTCCCTAGCCGGACGGCTCGCTCGGCCCGACCCCGTAGCCCTCGCGAAGCTGACTATGCTGCGACAGCTTTGCGCACCCCTGGGATAAGCTGAAGCGGGGCCGCAAAGCCCCGCTCGGGTCAATGGAGAAAAGCCGTTTATTCAGGCAGGCGTGGACTCAGGTTGAAGTAGTCAGCCGGGTTCAGTCTGGGCCGGCCTTTGGGCCGGCGTTCTCCGGTCCTGGGGTCGGCATCGTATTCGGCGTGGTCGCCACGGGCGACTGCTTCGAGGGAATCGCAGAACGCGTCCACGTCGGATTCGTCGTTGTAGAGTCCGAACGAAGCGCGCACGACGCCCGGCATGTCGGCCAGGCTGCCACAGGATGCGCCTTCGTACAGCCTCTCGGCTTCGACGTCACTGATGCCGAGCAGGGCGAAGATGTAGGGATGGGCACAGAACTGCCCGCAACGTGCGCCGACGCCGGCCTCGTAGGCGAGCACAGCCGCGACAAGCTGGGCCGGCTTTCCGTCCATGCTGAAGCAGATGGTCCCGAGGCGGTCCTGAAGGTCGTCGGTCCGGGTCTTGCCGTGAACCCTGATGCCCGGTATTCGGCTGAGGCGCGTGAGCGCGTACCGGGTGAGGTCGGCCTCGTGCTGCATGATTGCTTCCCATCCGACCGTCCCGAGAAGGTTGATGGCCGCGGCTATGGCCACGGCACCCACCACTGCCGGCGTGCCCGCTTCCTCGCGGCTGGGCAGGTCGCGCCAGACGACCGAGTGCGGCGTGACCAGGTCGGCAACCCCGCCACCGACCAGGGCGGGCTCGGACGGGCAGAGCATGGACTTGTCCCCGGCGAGGATACCCGCGCCGTACGGTGCGTAGGTCTTGTGCCCGCTGAAGGCGACAAAGTCCAGACGCTCCGGGTCGCCCCGCTTTCGCATGTCTATCGGCCGGTGCGGGGCGATCTGGGCCGCGTCGACAGCAATCCGTGCTCCGGCCTCGTGGGCGAGCCGCGCGAGGTGGTGGATCGGGTTCACCCAGCCGGTGACGTTTGACGCGCCGGTGACGGTCACCAGCGCGACCCGGCCGCGTAACTCCTTCAGCTTCGCCGCGAAGTCGTCCAGGTCGAGCGAGCCGTCCGGATTGAGCCCGGCCTGCACTATCGGTGCGCGCCGGCGCCAGGGCAGATTGTTGGAGGAGTGCTCCATCCGGGTCGTTAGAATGACGTCGCCCGGCTTGAACGGGAACAACGCAGCCAGCCGGTTCAGCGATTCAGTGGTGTTGCGGGTTATTATGACGGTGTCGTTCCTGGGGTCGGCCCCCACAAACCGGCTGATGATGTTGCGCGACTCCTCGTATGCCCACGAGGCGATCTGGCTCTTGAACCCGGTGCCACGGGCAACGTTGGAGTAGTAACGCAAGAACTCGTCCACCTTCTCGACTATCGGCCGGAACGTCGGGGTGCTTGACGCGTTGTCGAGGTTCACGTAGGTGCGGGTGCCGCCGGAAAGAAGCGGGACCTGGACGTCGATTCCCACGACCTCGGCGCGAAGGCTCTCGATGGGGTTCACGGTTTGCCGGCCGGTCTTCCTACCGATGCTCTGGCTGACGGCTCAACGCGGGTTCAGACTGAAGTAATCCTCGGGCCTCAGTCGTTCGTGTCCCGTTGGACGATACTCGCCCGTCCTCGGGTCGGCCTGGTAGGCGGCGTGTTTTCCCTGCGAGATTGCCGTGAGCGAATCGCAGAGCGCGTCTGCGTCGGAGCGGTCGTTGTACATGCCGAATGACGCGCGGACTATTCCCGGTACGCCGGCCATGTTGCCGAGGACGATCTGGTCGCGGATACGCTCGACTTCGCGCTGCCTGAGGTCAAGGAGTGTAATGACGTAGGGGTGCGCGCAGAAGAGCCCGCAGCGCGCGCCGACGCCGGCTTCGTGAGCCATGATGGCGGCCACCAGCGCATCTGACCGACCTTCAAGGTTGAATGCGATAACGCCCAGACGCCGAGACAGGTCCGTGGTTGAAGCGCTGCCGTACACGGTGACCCCGGGGATTTGTGACAGACGTTCGAGAGTGTGGCTCGTGAGTGCATCTTCGTGACGACGGATTGCGTCCCATCCGACCGACTCGATGACGGCGATGGCCGCGGCCAGGGCCACGGCCCCAACCACGCCGGGCGTGCCCGCCTCCTCGCGGCTTGGCAATCCACGCCAGACAATCGAGTCGAGCGTGACGAGGTCCACGACTCCGCCGCCGACGAGTGACGGCACCGGCGGATGGAGCAGGTCTTTGCTGCCGATCAGGACGCCGATGCCGTAGGGGGCATAGGTCTTGTGTCCGCTGAACGCAACGAAGTCAAGGTGCTCGGGGTCGTCGGGCTTGCGCATGTCTATCGGCCGGTGCGGTGCAACCTGTGCCGCGTCAATTACAATGTGGGCCCCGGCCTCGTGGGCGAGGCGCGCCAGTTCGTGCACCGGGTTGACCCAGCCCGTGACATTGGAGGCGCCGGTGACCGCGACCAGCGCGACCCGTCCGCGGTACTGGTTGAGCTTGGCCGTGAAGTCCTCGATGTCCAACGAGCCGTCGGCGAGTACCCGGGCGTGGACCACCTGGGCCCGCTGCCGCCAGGGCAGGTCGTTGGAGTGGTGTTCCATCGTGGTTGTCAGCACGACGCTGTCCGACTTGAATGGGAACAGCACCGCCAGCCGGTTCATGGACTCGGTAGTGTTACGGGTAAAGATAACCGCGTCGCGGGTTGGGTCGGCCTTGACGAACCGGGCCACGGCACGGCGCGACTCCTCGAAGGTCCAGGAGGCGACCTGGCTCTTGAACCCGGTGCCGCGGGCGACGTTCGAGTAGAAGCGCATGAACTCATCCACCTTGTTCATCACCGGCCGGAAGGTGGGCGTGCTGGAGGCATTGTCGAGGTTCACGAACTGACGGGTGCCGCCGCCCAAAAGCGGCGATTCGACTTCAATCCCGACAGTCTCGGAGCGCAGTTTCTCAATTTCAGATGCGGGCATCGCGGTTCCTTTCGTTCTCAGACACTGGTTTGGGCCAACCGGGTAGATGGCCTGGCACGGATGTCAACCGAACGGCACGGGCTAGTTGGCTGTCCGGAATTCGCAGAATGCGTTCTCGCAGTTCTTCTGGCACGTGCGGACAATCTCTTCTCGCTTGTCGGAATAGAGGTCGGTCGAGAAGTAACGTTCGGACCGGTCGGGCAGAACGGTGACGACGTTGGCCTCAGGTCCGAGTCTCTTCAACACGCCGATTGTCGCCAGCACGTTGGCGCCGGAGGAGACCCCGACCATCATGCCGTATTTCGTACTGATGTGACGCGCCATCGCGACCGCGTCCGAACCGTGAATGGCCTCGACCCAATCCAGCTGTTTCACGTCTACGATTTCGGGTATGAAGCCGTCGCCGATGCCGGCAATCTGGTGGACGCCCATGTCCCGGCCGCCGGAGAGGATCGCCGCCTCGGTCGGCTCGACCGCGACGATCTTCGCCGCGGGGTTGACGCTGCGCAGGCGCCGGCCGACGCCCATCAGGGTTCCGCCGGTGCCGATGCCGGCCACGAAGGCGTCGATGCGGATGCCGGCAAGTTGGCGCAGGATTTCGATCGCTGTGGTCTGATAATGGCAGTCCGTGTTGTCCTCGTTCTGAAACTGACGGGGCAGAAAGACGCGCGGGTCCTTGGCGGCCATCGCTTCGGCGCGCGCCCTCGCGCCCGCGAAGCTCTCTGCGGTCGGCGTCAGGCACAACTCCGCGCCCATGCTGGTCATGATCTTGCGGCGCTCCATGCTCATGTGTTCGGGCATGACGATGATGAGCTTGTAGCCTTTCACTGCACAGACCATGGCCAGACCGATGCCGGTGTTGCCGCTGGTGGCTTCGACTATGGTCGAATCGGGCCTGAGTTCTCCACGTTCTTCAGCCTTCTCGATGATGTAGCGGGCGATACGGTCTTTGACGCTGCCGGTCGGGTTCATGAACTCGAGCTTGGCATAGAAGTGCCAGGTTCGTCCTTCATGTTCGATCGCCAGATCCATCATCGGGGTGTTACCGATGAAGTCGAGGATGGACCGCGATATGCCGCAGGTTTCAGGCGATTGTCGGCTCAGGAATACCATCAGTGAGGATAGCAACCGAGGTCGCTCGGGTCAATTCAGGCTGAGCGTCGCCTAGAGGTTCTTCCAGCGTGCGAAGCGGAGGACCGCACGTGTCTCGATGAAGGTCCTGAAGTAGAGCAGGTCGCGTGCGGTAAGCGAGTGGTGGACTGCGGCGGCGAACTCCGGATTCCGCGGAGAAATGGCCATGTCGGCCGTACGCAGCGCCAGGTGTCCCAGCGTGTAGCCACAGACAACCGCCAGCAGGAGTCCGAACAGGTAATTGAACATGCCCAGGTCGAACGGCGCCACCTGATTGATGAGTGCCGCGATGAAAATGCCGAGCACGAGCAGGATGCCGCCGACGCCCCCGAACAACAGCGGGGCGGGTAACCGGGTCATGTTCATCAGCGGCCGCAGCAGGATGGATGTCGCGACGACCGCGGCGACCATGAAGACGGCTTCATAGAGAACGCGCGATAAATCCCTGGTGCTGCGGAGGAATTGGACGGCGGCGACGGTGGCTATGCCGCCAATCAGTACATAGTCAAGCCAGTTGAACTGCACGCTAAAGACCCGGCCGCGAGCACTGGCCCGTCCCGACGAGCGGAAAGCGGCCTAGGCGACCGGCCGCTTCATGAACAGAACGGCACGGGTGATGTTGCCCTCGTGGTTGGTTCCGTTAATAGTGTTGACCAGCTCCCAGCCCTCGGCGCCGAGCTCGGTGACGTACTTCTCGACGCCCGCCATCGTGTCCCTGGCCTTCTTCTCGCCGGGCACGTGTACGCCCCAGCGAGCCAGCGTTAGAATCGGGCTGAGGTTGATGTCGATCCAAACGAACTTATATTCCCATTTGGTCATCGGTTTGCTCCTTTCGGGTGCGAGATGGTAGCGGCAACCACGCGCATGTCAATTCAGGGTCGGGCCGGCAATCGGAACCGAGGCAAATCCGCGCCCGTCGAATGGAATCCGAGATCCACAGGGGTCGGGGGCGGGGACCGGCGGCCGGCACCCGGCGACCCGAGATTGGATGGCTGCCGTCAGGCGTCGACTGCCGCGTCAGGGAATGAACACGTGCGGGGTCAACGCCGTGCCGTCCCATGCCCACGTGACCGAACTGCCCGCGGTCCACTGGTAGCCGGCGACCACCACGCTGTCGAGGGTCGTGCTCTCCTCATCCTTGACCACGCACGTGAACCAGTAGTCCTTCTGGACCGCGTGCGGGGACGTGGTGACGCTGGAATCGGGCGGCACGACAATGCCCGAATCGAGCCAGCTACCGGTCGTGCCCATCCGCGTGTCGAAAGTCACGGCCTCGGAGTCGGTATTCGTGTAGCCGAAAGTCACGGTCAGGCCGGTTCCGCATATCGGGGCGATTACCAGCAGCCCGGCAAGCGCGATAAGCAATGTTCTCAGCATGCGGACATCCTAGCCTCGTCTTCTCACATGTCAAAACTGCCCAACGCAGATGTTGATGGTGGAACTCAGACAGGCTTCAAACCAGTGGCAACGGGTCGGGGAGCAGACAGCCGGCCGCGCGGGCTAACGGTGGGCAGAGGCCCGGCTCGGAATCACGTAGTGCTCGGGCTCATGCCGAACCCACGTGTGGCTGTCGCGGAGGGTTCCTTCCACCTCGTGGGCGACCTGAACCGCGTAGTCGGCCTCGGGCGGCAGGTGCTCGGCAAAGCCGGCGGTCCTGATGGTGTAGTCCTTCACCGGCTTCCACTTGCTCACCGGAGCGCTATCCATCGCGGGCTGGTCTGCGTTCACGATTGGATTCTAGGTCTTGCTGGCTGGGTTGTCAATCAGCAGGAGGGACCGTCGCGGCCAGGCCCGAATGTAGGCAAATGACGAATTCGGGCATGCGGACTTCAATCGTCATTGGCCTCGGCGGACTTCGTGTTTCGGACTCTCTCTTCCGGTCTTCGTGGCTCCAATGTCGGATTCAGGTTGGGACCAGGGACTGTCCGACGGCCAACGACCGGCGGCTCGCGGTGCGCGGTTCACAGCTATTCCAGCAACTTCTCGTTCAGTCGCTGCGAGTTGTGCTGATTATCAGGCTGTGGGCCGGCGACCAATCAGACATTACCTGCTGCTGCGAGTTAAGTGCCCTCACCGTAACCGGGTATGTGCCCGTGGCCGACCAGGCGTGGGATGCCGTCACCGACCTTCCGCTCGGCACCGACCAACTCCACAGGGACTTCTGTCCGTCGCCCCAGTCGAACTGGTATTGGATGGAGTCGCCGCTTGGCCCCGTGGTCGAGGCGGTGAAAGTGTACGTGAAGTCAGGCAGCCCGGAAGAAGGGCCGATGGGCGCCGACGGCGTCGTCGGTGCACCGGTCTTTAACCCCAGACGGCACGCCGGAAGCAGAAGAGCCACGACTAAGGCAAGAACTGCAGTTCTCGTTAGCTTAGAGTATCGGACAAACATGAAACCTCCATTTGAGACTTGCTGTGGTTGGGATACTCGCGGGTGTATCACTCGTCGTGCACCCGACCGGGTCAGGGACGGCTCGGATAGCATGGTCACAGCGTGATTCTAGAAACAGCGGACCGGTGTGTCAATCAGGAAGAGGGACTGGGGGAAAGGGATTGGGGGCGAGGGGTTAGGGGCTGGGGATTGGGGCCGGACAACAGCAGTGAGCGGCCAGTATCTATTTCCGCGCTGCTGCGTCAATCTGCAATCGGCAATCAACAATCTGAAATTGGTCGGACTCGGCTAATCTAAAATCGGAAATCCCTTGGTTTAAGGCTAGCGGCCGTGACGAAGCCGCCGGGCAATCTAAAATCGACAATCTAGAATCTGCAATGGGTTGGTGTCCCGAAGCTTCCCGGAATGGGGTGCCTGTCCCTAGTTCTTCCCTATTCTTCCGGAGAATCGAAACGACGCGGTCTACCACCTCGGTGAGCTTGGTCGGGACAACGGAGCCGACGCGGTACAGCACAATTGCGTTGTCAGCGGTGAATATGCGATTGGGCCGGATGTTGCTCTCGAGTCTGAGTCCGCCCTCC